>NZ_JFJV02000291.1:0-144224 GCF_000611145.1 Cupriavidus sp. SK-3
GCGGCTTGGTCGGCGTGACCGAGATCTTGCCCGGCGTCGGAAACTCGTGATATTCCAGGGCAGCTTTGCGCAGCGCCTCACGCTGCTGCTGCTTCAGGTCTTCTGGGGGCGTGGGCTGCTGGGGACTGGTCATCGGCGCATCTTCCGGTCGGTGGAGCCGTTATTGACGTTACTGGAAACGAAATGGCGGGCCGGCTCCACGTACCCGCGGTCTCTTCCTCTGGAACCCCGCATTTTATATTGTGAAATATTATTTCACAATAAGCGTTTTGCGCGGAGCACCTTTGCGTTTCGGTACAATATGCCGCAAGCCGCCAGGGCTGACCAGCAGGGCGAAACCCGCCCCGGCGTGGTCCTGGAGCCGGGATGTGAGCCACACCGGCGAGCTGCCGCCCCGCATGACGCCAGCTTGCCACCGCAAGCCATTCGTGTGGCGGTATTACCCAGCCCTTCCCAGAATCTCCGCCGCCTCGAACCTCCCCATGCCCGAAACCTCCAGCGCCCAGCTCTCCGAGTTCGACCTGATCCGCCGTTTCTTTACCCGGCCCGCGCGCAAGGCCGTGCTGGGTGTGGGCGACGACTGCGCGCTGATCGAGGGGCGGCCCGGGCATCACCTGGCCATCAGCACCGACATGCTGGTCAGCGGACGCCACTTCTTCCCCGACGTGGCGCCGCGGACGCTGGGCCACAAGGCGCTGGCCGTCAACCTGTCCGACCTGGCGGCCATGGGCGCGGAACCCCGCGCGTTCACGCTGGCGCTGGCCTTGCCCGAAGCCGATCCCGAGTGGCTGGCCGAACTGGCCGCGGGCATGCTGGAACTGGCCGATGCCCACGGCTGCGAGCTGATCGGCGGCGACACCACGCGCGGCCCCCTCACGCTGAGCCTGACGGTGTTCGGCGACGTGCCCGCGCACAAGGCACTGCGACGCGATGCCGCCCGCCCTGGCGACGACATCTGGATCTCCGGCACACTCGGCGATGCCCGCCTCGCGCTGGGCGACTGCCGCGGCGAATGGCTGCTTCCCGAGCCCGATTTCACCGAGGTGCGCCCGCGCATGGAGACGCCGACGCCGCGCGTGGCGCTGGGCATGGCACTGCGCGGAGTGGCTCATGCCGCACTAGATATCTCCGACGGCCTGGTTGGCGACCTCGGCCATATCCTGGAACGCTCCCAGGTGGGCGCCCTGCTCAACGTCGATGCCCTGCCGCGCTCGGAGGTGATGGCCGCCCAACCCGAGGCGCGCCAGCTGGAATGCACGCTGGCCGGTGGCGATGACTACGAACTCTGCTTCACCGCGCCCGCCGGCACCCGCGATGCCGTCGCCGCCATCGGCGCGCGGCTGGGGCTGCCGCTGACGCGTGTCGGCGCCATCACCCCCGAACCCGGCTTGCGCCTGGTCAACGAGGACGGCAACCCGAGCGCTTACTCGGGCAGCAGCTTCGACCACTTCGCTTCCTCCTGACAAGCCAGTGTCCGCCGTGTCATGATGCAGCCATGCCGGGCGCCAGACCCTGCCCGGACCCGTTGTCCGGAAAAATCCCATCCGAACCATACGAGCCAATCCTTGATGTCCGCCTACCCGCCCGGGCCTTCCGCGCACGATCCCGCCCTGACCCTGGAAGCCGGCCAGGCCGCCAAGGTCCTGCGCCCCACGGCGCGCTTCATGCTCTCCCACCCCGCCCACCTGATCGCGCTGGGCTTCGGCTCCGGCCTGTCGCCGGTTGGCCCCGGCACGGTCGGCACCCTGTATGCGTGGCTGTCATACCTGGTGATCTCGATGTGGGTGCAGCCGGAAGCCTGGCTATGGCTGATCGCCGGCGGCTTCCTGCTAGGGCTCTGGGCCTGCGCCCGCACCGCGCGAGACATGGGCGTGCACGACCACGGCAGCATGGTCTGGGACGAAATCGTGGCGTTCTGGCTGGTCATGGCCTTTGTGATGCCGACCGGATTCTGGGGCCAGCTTGCGGCCTTCCTGTGGTTCCGCCTGTTCGATATCGCCAAGCCAGCGCCGATCGGGCATCTCGACCGCACGCTCAAGGGACCCGGCCTGCGCGGCGGTTTCGGCGTCATGTTCGACGATGTGATGGCCGCCTTTTACACGCTGCTGGTGTTCGCCCTGTGGCGTTCGCTGTAATCCGCACTTCCCGCAACCCTTACTGAATCCGCCATCATGTCCGTCAGCCGCTTGCTCGACCAGCTTGCTGTCCAGGTCGGTATTTCCCTGAACGAGAAGTCGCTGTTGCTCGCTACGGCGGAGTCCTGCACCGGCGGGCTCGTGGCCGCTGCCATAACGGATGTATCGGGTTCGTCAGGCTGGTTCGAGCGCGGCTTCGTCACCTACTCGAACGAGGCCAAGTCGACCATGCTGGGGGTGCCGGCCAAGCTGATCCGCGATCACGGCGCGGTCAGCGAAGAGGTGGCGCGCGCCATGGCCGAAGGCGCCCTGCTCAACAGCCGCGCCCAGGTGGCGCTGTCCATCACCGGCGTGGCCGGACCGACCGGCGGCACGCCGGAGAAGCCGGTTGGCATGGTTTGCTTCGGCTGGAGCAACCGCATCACCACCACGGTGGAAACGCAGCGCTTTCGCGGAGACCGCCAGCAGATCCGCCGCCAGGCCGCCGAGTACGCCATCCGCGGTCTGCTGGAACTGGTCCGCAACGAGGCCTGAGGCACGCAGCGGCCTGACGGCCGCCAACGATGCGGCGGTTCAGCCCTGGCGGTAGCGGTTGATGGTTTCGCGTGTCTGCAGCGCGACGTTGCGCGCGGCGCTGGCGAAATCCTTCTCGCGGCTGGCATAGAGGATGGCGCGCGAGGAATTGATCATCATGCCGGTACCAGCGGCAGTTCGCCCGGCGCGAACGGTAGCCTCGATATCACCGCCCTGGGCACCGATGCCCGGGATCAGTAGCGGCATGTCGCCCACGATCTCTCGCACCTTGGCAATCTCCGCGGGGAAGGTCGCCCCCACCACCAGCGACATCTGGCCGTTGGTATTCCAGCGCGTGGCGGCCGCTTCGGCAACCACCTGGTACACGGGCTTGCCGTCCACCGGCAGGAACTGCACATCCGAGCCGCCAGGATTGGAGGTGCGGCACAGCACGATCACGCCGCGATCGGGATACGCCAGGTAGGGCTCCATCGAATCCAGGCCCATGTACGGATTGACCGTGACCGCATCGGCACGGTAGCGCTCGAAGGCTTCGATGGCGTATTGCTGCGCGGTCGAGCCGATATCTCCGCGCTTGGCGTCCAGGATCACGGGAATTCCGGGGTGGGCGTCATGGATATAGGCGATCAGCTGCTCAAGCTGGTCTTCGGCCCGCTGCGCCGCAAAATAGGCAATCTGCGGCTTGAAGGCGCAGACCAGGTCGGCGGTGGCGTCAACGATCTCGCGGCAGAAGGAGAAAATGGCGCCGCCCGCGCCCGTCATCGACAGGGGCAGCTTGCCGGGATCGGGGTCGAGCCCGACGCATAGGAGGGAATCGTTGCGCTGCCAGGCTGCAGCCAACTGCTCGGTGAAAGTCATGGAATGCTCGCTAATCTGGGTCGGCCGCATCGGCTGCGCGCCGAGCCCTGTGGGCCGGGTCGGCGCTCCCCCGCGGCAACAGTCGTTCTGTGATTTTACCCGTTGCGTGCTATCTTCTGCCGTTCTTCCTCGATACAAAGAGCGGCGTCGCACACAGCCGCCACCCCGCCATGTCTCTCGACCGCCGCAGCCTGGCGCTGCTCGTCATCCTCACACTCGCCTGGGGCATCAACTGGCCCATCATGAAACTCGGCGTGGCGCAGTTCCCGGCGATGGGATTCCGCCTGCTCTGCATGGCCGGCGGCGTGCTGGCGCTGGGGCTGGCCTTGCGCCTGCGCGGCGAATCGCTGCGGGTCCCGGCGGGGCAGTGGCCGACCGTGATCAAGCTGGCGATACCCAACATGGTGTTCTGGCATCTGCTGGCGATCTGCGCCGTCAAGATGCTGTCCTCCGGGCGCGCCGCCATCCTAGGCTACACCATGCCGATCTGGGCCGTGGTCTGGGGCCTGGTGCTGTTCCGCGAACGCATTGGCGCCGCCGCCTGGATCGGCATCGCCTGCGCGCTGGCCGGCACCGCGCTGCTGCTGTCTGGCGAGATCGCGGCGCTGACCGGCAGCCCGGGCGGCACCCTGCTGATGCTGGGCGCCGCGGCCGGCTGGGGCCTGGGCACGCAGATGATGAAGCGCAGCAAGATCGAAATGCCGATCGGCGTGCTGACCTTCTGGATGCTGGTGGTCACGCTGCCCTTCCTGCTGCTCGGCACGCTGCTGCTCGAGCACGGCTGGCGCCTGCCCAATGCCGTGGAATGGGGGGCGATCGCCTATAACGCGGTAGTGGTGTTCGCCTACTGCCATCTCGTCTGGTTCATGCTGGCGCGCAGCCTGCCGCCGGTGGTGTCGAGCCTGTCGATGATGTTCATCCCGGTGGTCGGTGTGTTCTCGGGCATGTGGATGCTGGGCGAGCAGCCGCACTGGCAGGACTATGCCGCGATCGTGCTGATGTTCGCCGCCATGGCCTCGGTGCTGCTGGTGCCGCTGTTGCGCCGCTGGCGCCGAAGCGCGCGGGCGGCATGACGGCAACACTGTGCGCCGGGGCCTGCATTCACCCAGATTTCACTTAACAAGCCCCCCTCGTTGGGCTACACTCGCGGCCATCATAATCCCGGAGAAACTACGTGGGCAGTAGCATCGGGTGTTCGTGTTGCCGCAGCCAGATTGCGATCGCACCGAATGCCATGTCACTGCGGGCTGCGTAACGACGACCGCCGGAGCCGGACCATCCCGCTCCACCGCCTCGTCGGACTCGCCCGCAGCACATACTGCGGGTGAGTGTTCTTCCGTGCCCCTGACGGCCGCCGCCGCGCGCGCCGCCTCGTCCCGGACTTTCCCTCTCCCGGCTTGCCAGCCATGAACGGCAAACGCCATCGCCTTGCACGCTCGCAAAAGCGCGCAGCGCGATCACGCTTGCCAGCGGGCTTATGCTTCGCCATTGCGCGCGAAGCGTGGGCTCGCCCAGGGCCGGCCAAGCCTAGCCTGCGCGTTTCTTCGCCAAACGCAACAAGGAAGCCCTGGGATGATCAACCTGTTCGTCCTGCAGAAAGGCCGGCTCGCACAGGAGCAGGTCGACGATCGCAATGAACTTCTGCAGCACAAGCCGATCTGGATCGACGTCATCAGCCCCGATGAAGAAGAACTCGCCTGGATCAAGGAAGCGTACGGCGTAGCCCTGCCGGAACTGGAAGACCTGGGCGACCTGGAAGCCTCGGCCCGCTACTTCGAGGGCGAAGACGAGAACATCCATATCCGCACTGACTTCCTGCTCGACGAGGAAGAGATCTCGCGCAACGTGCGCGTGGCGTTCGTGCTGACCCGCGACGTGCTGTTTTCCATCCACGACGAAGACCTGCCGGTGTTCCGGCTGGTGCGGTTGCGCGCGCGCATGCGGCCGGGTTCGGTGCGCAACGCCAAGGATGTGCTGATGGATCTGTACGCCACCGATGCGGAATACTCGGCGGACTCCATCGAGGAAGTCTACGAACGGCTGGAGGAAGCCAGCAAGCGCGTGCTGGCCGAAAACGTGACCGATGCCGCCGCCGCCGACGTGCTGGAAACCATCGCCCGCGAGGAAGACCTGAACGGCCGCATCCGCCGCAACGTCATGGATACGCGCCGCGCGGTCTCCTTCCTGATGCGCAGCCAGTTGCTGTCGGCCGAGCAGCAGGACGAAGCCCGCCAGATCCTGCGCGATATCGACTCCATCGAGAACCACACCGCGTTCCTGTTCGACAAGATCAACTTCCTGATGGATGCCACGGTCGGCTTCATCAACATCAACCAGAACAAGATCATCAAGCTGTTCTCGGTGGTGTCGGTGGCGCTGATGCCGCCCACGCTGATCGCCAGCATCTACGGCATGAACTTCAAGCTGATGCCGGAACTGGACTGGTCTGCGGGCTATCCGTGGGCGATCGGGCTGATGGCGGTGTCGGCGGCGATTCCGCTGGTGTATTTCAAGCGCAAAGGCTGGCTGAGCTGAGTGGCGGCGCGGCTGCCGCCGCGCTCAGTCCGGCAGCGTGGCCGCGCCCATGCGGCGCGCGATGATATTGGCCTTGGCCTTGAAGTTCACGCGCACATTGGCGCAGTACTGCTTCTTGTCGAAGCACTTCGGCGCCGGCAGCGCGGCGGCCAGGCGCGCTGCCTGGCCCACGCTCAGCCTGGCCGCGCTGGTCTTGAAGTAGTGCTGGGCAGCAGCCTCGACCCCGAATACACCTTCGCCCCACTCCACTGAATTCAGGTAGATCTCGAAGATACGCTGCTTGTCGAGCCAGAACTCGAGCATCCAGGTAATGGCCAGCTCCTGCCCCTTGCGCAGGTAATGCTGCTCTGACGAGAGAAAAAGGTTCTTCGCCAGTTGCTGGGTAATGGTGGAGCCGCCGCGCACGATGTGGCCGCGCTTCTTGTTGCGCTCCCACGCTTCGAGCATGGCGTCGAGTTCGTAGCCGGGATGGTTGACGAAGTCGGCGTCCTCGCTGGCGATCACCGCGCGCTTGAGGCTGCGCGAGATATCGTCATAGCCGACCCAGCGGCGGTCCACCTGGCAGCTCCAGAAATGAAAGCCGCACAGCCGCCACTGCTCGGCCCGCATGAACGCCGTGGACGACGGGTTCACGTATTGCCAGGCAGCGATCTGCAGGAAGAAGTAGACCTGCATCGCCAGCACGCCGGCGATCAGCGTGCCGAGCAGGTAGGCGAGCCAGCGCAGCGGGTTCAGACCGCCGCCGCGCGTGGCAGGACCCGAACGGTCGGTGCGCTTGCGCTCAGCCATGTTGATGCCTGCAGGCCGCAGCGCCGCGCTCAACGCGCGGCTTCGGCCTGGAGTTCGGCGCGCAGCGCTGCCAGCACGGGGGCGGTGGCAGGCCGCACGCCGCGCCAGTTGTAGAAGGCTTCGGCGGCCTGCTCGACCAGCATGCCCAGCCCATCCGCGGTGCGCGCGCCGCATTGGGCGGCGAACTTCAGGAACACCGTGGGCTCGGCGCCGTACATCATGTCGTAGGCGAGCACATCCTTGCCCAGCAGTTCCGCCGGCACCGGCGGCAGTTCGCCCTGCAGGCTGCTGCTGGTGGCATTGATCACCACGTCGCAGGCGTCGTCCTCGGACAAACCCGCGAGCGCGTCGAAGCCGCCGCCCCACAATTCCACGCCGTACTCGTCGGCCTGCTGAGCCACGTTTTCCAGGATGTCGCTGGCGCGCTGGGGTGTGCGGTTGGCCACCACGATGCGATCGGGCCGGCAGGCAATCAGCGGCAGCATGGCGCCCATGGCCGCGCCGCCGGCGCCCAGCAACAGGATGCGCTTGCCTTCGAGCAAGGTATCGAGATTGATCTCGATGTCCCGCGTGAGGCCGACGCCGTCGGTGTTATCGCCGTGGATCACGCCGTCCTCGATCCACATGGTATTGACCGCGCCGGCGCTTTCGGCGCGCGGCGTCAGGCGCTCAGCCAGATCATAGGCTTCGAGCTTGAAGGGCACGGTCACGTTCAGGCCGTGGCCACCACCCTCGAAGAAGGCGCGCACGGTGGCAACGAATCCGTCCAGCGGCGCCAGCAGGCGCTCGTACTCGACGGCCTCGCCGGTCTGCTGCGCGAAGGCGGCATGGATGGCGGGCGAGCGGCTGTGTGCGATGGGATTGCCGATCACCACATAGCGGTCGGCCTGGGTCTGGGATTGCATAGTCGTAGTAGAGGACATCATCGGGCCTGTAAGCGAGTTTCCAGCCCACTGCGCGAAAACTTGAAGGTGGAGATGACTTCGAGAATATCCTGGCGCGCCTGCATCTGCGCGGAGAACTGGCCAAACGGCGCCGCGGCCCGCACGATCGCCACCGCCTGGCGGTCCAGCGCGGGATCGCCCGAGCTCTTGACCACGTCGATGGCATCGATGTTGTAGCCATCGCGGTTATAGCCGAGCTTGCCCTGCCGGTTGACGTTGATCACCAGGATCAGTTGCCCGTACAGCGGCTTGCCGTTGCGCTGGGGAAAATCGGTGGTGCCGCGCGCCTCGATCTTCTGGCGCAGGCGGTCGTAGTACTGCGCATATTCCACTTCCTGTGCGCTGGTGGCGGTGAGCTGATAGCGCTTGGGACGCTTGGCGTATTGCTCGAGGTTGCGGCCGATCTCGGCTTCAAGCTTGGCCATCTCATCGAGCGAGGTACGTTCGTCCTGCCCGCGCAGCGGATGCTCCATGCGCTGCTGGCCGGGCTTGAGCGGCTGGCTGTGCACGGACGGCGCGGCTTCGCGCGACTGCGTCATCAGGCGCTGCTGCTCCTGCTCCATCTGCGCCACGCGGCGCTGCATCTGGCGCACCAGGTCGCCGTCCTTGGTGACGGTCTGGGCCGGCAGTGGCGTGGTCGCGCGCTGCCGGTCCTGCTCGCCGCCACCGTCGAGATTGGCCTGGGCCAGCACGGTGGGATTCTGCGGACGCTGCGCCGACTTGGAATTGACCAGCACCACGTCGAGCGCGGCATCGGTGCGCTTGATCTCGAACGCCTCCGGCGCCACCACACGCACGGTCAGCAGCAGAACATGGGCAAGCACCGAGACGGCCAGCGCCTTGGCCATCGTGCTGCTGGCGTTCCACCACTGGCGGGGAGAAAAAGCGGCTTTCACGATGGGCGGGACGTTGGCTGGACGGCGTCGATGGGACAAGACCGGGGCCGGGGTCGGTCGGACCCCGGTTCAGACTGCGATTGTAAGGGAGCGCCTCGTTTTTTCCGAGAACCTCAGCCCGCGCCGCCGGCGCCGGTGTCGCGTGTCTCCGACGAAGCGCCTTCGCTTGTGGCACCTTCGGCACTCGCGGCGTCGCCCTCGGCGCTGCCTTCCGCGGCCGCGTCGGCGGCCACGCCCTCGGCGGCGGCTTCGGCTGCCTCCTCGGCGGCAGCTTCAGCGGCGGCTTCGGCCGACACTTCGCTGGCTTCGTCGTCGCCTTCCAGTTCTTCCGACGGCAATTCGCCTTCGCCGGCAAAGATCTCCAGGACCCGGCACGACACCTCCAGCGAGATTTCGTCGGTTGCGCCGATTTCCAGCAGCACCTGGGTTCCGCGCGAGGCCTGGACCAGTTCGGGCACGCGCGTGACCAGCGGGATCTCGGCAAAGCGCACCGCGCCTTCCTTGAGCACCGAGCCCATCAGGCGTTCGCGCTTTTCCTGTTGCAGCCAGCGCAGGCACCAGTAGCGTTCCATGGTCGACTGGTGATCGGCATAAGCGGCGTAGGTACCTTCGAAGTCGGCTACGGCAGCCAGCAGGTCGGAATCCTTGGGCTTGAACGGCGCCACCAGCTTGGCCGTGATGCCATGCTGGGCCACCGCCAGGATCTGCCACTGGTTGACCAGGTCGACATAGCGCCGCAGCGGCGAAGTGCTCCAGGCGTACTGCGCCACGCCCAGCCCTTCATGCGGGGCCGGATAGGTCTGCATGCGGGTGCGGTGCATGCCCCAGGCCTTCTGCGTGCGGTAGATGCCCGGCACGCCGTGGTCTGCGAGCAGCTTGCCCCAGGTGCTGTTGGCCAGGATCATCAGCTCGGCCACGATCTTGTCGAGCGGAGAGCCGCGCCGGCGCTGCTCGATGCGCACGCGCTCGCTGCCGTCGGCCAGTTCGTCGAGGTAGAAGTTGTAGTCGGCGCGGTTGTGCGACTCGGGCCGCAGCCCGCTCGCCAGGCGCGCCTTCTGGCGTTCGTCGTGCAACCACCCGGAGAAGTGCCACAACTGGGTCAGCGCCTCGCGGAACGGGTAGTCGCCGGTGCCTGCGGCAAGCGCTGCCTCGGTCACCACGTCCTCAAGCAGGTTGTGGCGCAGGTTGGCCGCGATCATGACCATTTCGGCACGAGTCTCGCTGCTGACGATGGCCTGCTGGGCCGGATCGTAGACCACGTACAGCGACAAGGCCGGGCACTCGCGCCCTTCCTGCAGCGTGTAGCGCTCCACCACGTCGTCGGGCAGCATGGTGATCTTGTCGCCGGGGAAATACACGGTCGACAAGCGCTGGCGCGCCACGGCATCGAGCGGCTCGCCACGGCGGATGCCGAGGCCGGGGGCCGCGATATGGATGCCCACGCGGATCTTGCCACCGTCGAGTGGCGTGACCGACAGCGCATCGTCGATTTCAGTGGTAGTGACGTCGTCGATGGAAAACGCCTCCACGTCAGCGCGCGGCAGGTCGCCGACGGGTTCCGGCACGGGCACGTCGGGAAAGCCCGTGCCCTTGGGAAAGCATTCGGAGAGGAATTTGGCCTCATGCAGCGCGCGCGGGCTGGCAATGCCGCCCACTGCCACCATCAGCCGCATCGGCGACATGCCAAGCGCCGTGCAGGCGGCGTCCATCGCCTTGTATTCGAGGCTGTTCTTGTCGGGCTTGAACAGCAGCTGCAGTGCCTTGCCGCGGAAGGCGTCGGGCAACGTCATGGCCTTGAGCTGGGCTTCGTATTCGGCCTGCACCAGGGCTTGCTGCTTCTTGCGTTCGAGTGCGGCGAGCGCTGCCTTGAGCTGGTCTTCCGGCGCGCGCTGGTAGCGCCCACGCCCCTTGCGGCGGAAATAGACCGGATTGCCGTGCAGCGCCTGCGCCAGCGCAGCTTGCTGCACCACGCTCGCCGCCGCGCCGAAATACTCGGCGGCCAGGTCGGTGAATCCGAATTCTTCCTCGGACGCGCATTCCCACAGGAACGGCAGGTCGATCTCGCCGGCCAGCTCGGCGGTCTGGCGCACCAGCTCGATCGCTGACGGCTGCGCGAACTGCAACAGTACGTCACGCGACTTGACCTTGGTGCGCTTGCCCGCGGGCAGCTCCACCTGGTACGACTCGCCCTGCTGGGTCAGCACGGTGCCGGCGCGAATCTCGCCGCCTTCTTCGAACAGCAACTGCATGGATCGGTACTTTCAGAAATGCCGGGAACCGTTCTGGAAAACAAGCGCCCTGGCGCTTTGTAACGCCTGTGGGAACGGCCCGGTGAGAGAAATGGTGCAAGGCCGCCCTCAGGCGAGACGGCAACCGGACCTGAGATGATACCGCACCGCGCCGGCCGCAAGCCCGGCGCGGGTCAAGCTGTTACAGCGACATGCCGCCGCTGGCCTCGATCGCCACGCCATTGACGTAGCTGGCGTCGTCGCTGGCCAGGAAGGTATAGATGCTGGCGATTTCCGCCGGTTCGGCCAGCCGGCGCAGCCAGCAGGACGATTTCATGCCGTCGAGCACCTTCTCCGGCACGGTCTGCAGGATCTCGGTCGCGACGAAGCCCGGGCAAACCGCGTTGACGCGCACGCCCTTGGGACCCAGCTCGCGCGCCCACGTCTTGGTAAAGCCGATCACGCCGAATTTGCTGGCCGCATAGTTGGTCTGGCCGAAGTTGCCGTACAGGCCCACCACACTGGATGCATTAAGGATCACACCACTGCCCTGCTCGGTCATGATCGAAGCCACCGCCTGCGCGCAATTGAATACGCCCTTGAGGTTGACGTCAATTACCGCGTCGAACTGAGCCTCGCTCATCTTGGCCAGCCGCGCATCCTTGGTGATGCCGGCGTTGTTGACGAGGATATCGATGCGGCCGTGCTTGGCGAGCGTGGCCGCGACCATGGCGTCTACTTCGTCGCGGCGCGTCACATCGACCTTGAAGGCACTGACGGTGGCACCCGTCGCGGCGAGGGTCGCGGCGGCGGCACGCACGCGCTCTTCCTGCACGTCGCAAAGCATCACCAGCGCGCCTTCTGCGGCAAAGCGCTGCGCGGTGGCAAAGCCGATGCCGGCGGCAGCGCCGGTGATGATGGCAACACGTCCCTGCAATTTCATGATGTCGGTCTCTTCTTCTTGGTAGTGGTCGTGGGATGTTCTTGCTTTGGATGGGTACTTGCGAGCTACTGGTCCGAACCGCCCTGATCGGACGCGGGCGCATTCGGGCTTTCCGGCGCGGGCCGCTCCCGCAGGTCCGGCAGGAATACCTCGGTCACCAGCATGACCCCGCCCCCGCGCCGGAAGACCGAGCGCCGCGCCGGCAACATGGAGGACGGCGGCAGTTCGCGCATCGCCGGCACCGCCTGCTCCAGCCGGCGCCTCAACGGGTGATGCGGCAACAAGCGCGCAAATGAAAACGGCTCACGCAGCACGCGGGGATCGACAAACAGCGCACCGCCCAGGGGGCGCTCGCCCAAGCCGCGCAGGAACGGCCAGTCGCGCCGGGCATGGTCGGGTTTCACCGCCGTATGGGCAAAGATGGCCGGGACGCCATCGCAGACCAGCAGTACCTCCCGCGCCAGCGCGCGATGGCGCGCGGGCAGGCCCAGCGCCTGCCATTCGTCGGCCAGGGCAAGCTCCATGCGCTGCGCCAGGCAACGCACCCGGAACCGGCTCGACGCCGCCACCAGCCGTGCAGTCAGCGAGCCGTCACCAGTGACCCAGCGGCGCAGGTTCGCGCCGATGGCGAGATCGTCGGGTAAGTGGGAGTGCCAACCGCTGCGGCGCACATGCGCCCCGCTCATACCGCGCTCATGCCTGCGGCTCCGGGTTGGCCGGGCTGATCTGTCCACCGGGACCATAGCCGCAGAAGGCCAGGACTTCGTCGACGTAGCCGGCGAATTCGCTGATGCCGTGGTCGCTGCCCTCGATAACGCGCGTATGCGCGCCGGGGAACGCCGCCAGCATCTCGCGATAGTCCAGCACCTCGTCGCCGGTGGCGGCCATGAGGAAATAGCGTTCCGGCCGGGTGATGGCCTCGACCCGCAACGCCAGCAGTTCGTCCAGGTGATGCCGTTCCACGCGCACCGAACCGCCGCCGTGCCAGAGCGGCTGGTCGCCCAGGTAACGCTCGAGGTCGGTCCACGGATGCACCGCCGGGTTAAGCAGCACCGCGCGGCAGCCGTGGCGCTCGGCCAGCCAGCGGGCATAGAAACCGCCCAGCGAAGACCCGATGATGGTGAGCTGCTGCGCGCCGCCCGCCTGGGATGCTGCGATCGCCGCTTCCGCCTGGGCGATGGCCGCCGCCGGCGACACATTCAGCACGGGGCAGGCGTAATAGCGCCCAACGCCCCATTCACGCATGCGCTCCTGGACCAGCCGCGCCTTGAACGACTGCGGCGAGGAGCGAAAACCGTGCAGGTACAACAACATGCCGGCCCCCGCTCAGGCTGTGGCGCCGGCGGCGAAGGCATCCAGCAGCTTCTGGTGCACGCCGCCGAAACCGCCGTTGCTCATCACCAGCACGTGGTCGCCAGGGCGTGCCGCGGCGCGCACCGCCCGCACCAGCGCGGGAAGATCGCTGAAGGCGGCAGCCCGCTCGCCCAGCGGCGCCAGTGATTCAGCCAGGTCCCAGCCCAGGGCATCCTTGCCGCTGGCCGCGCCGTAGCCGAACACGAGGTCGGCCGCCTCCAGGCTGGCCGGCAGTTGCGCCTTCATGACGCCCAGCTTCATGGTGTTCGAGCGCGGCTCCAGCACGGCCAGGATGCGCGCCCCGCCAACCCGCTTGCGCAGGCCGTCGAGCGTGGTCTGGATCGCGGTGGGATGGTGGGCAAAGTCGTCATAGACCGTGATGCCGTCGACCACGCCCCGCACTTCCATGCGGCGCTTGACGTTAGCAAAGCGCGACAGGGAATCGATCGCCTGGGCCGGCGGCACGCCCACATGCCTTGCCGCCGCGATCGCAGCCAGCGCGTTCAGGCGGTTATGCGTGCCCTGCAAGTCCCAGGTGAGCCGTCCCTGCAGCGCCTCGCCGAACCAGACATCGAAGCTGTCTTGCGCCGCGCCGCCAGTGGCGCCGGCAGGCTCCCCGGCACGCCAGTCGCCCATGCCGAACTGCTCCGTCTCGCTCCAGCAGCCCCGCTCCAGCACGCGCGCCAGACTCTCTTCCGCCCCGTTGACGATCAGGCGGCCCTGCTCCGGCACGGTTCGCACGAGGTGGTGGAACTGGGTCTCGATCGCGGCAAGATCCGGGAAGATGTCGGCGTGATCGTATTCCAGGTTATTCAGGATGGCCGTGCGCGGACGGTAGTGGACAAACTTGCTGCGCTTGTCGAAGAACGCCGTATCGTATTCATCGGCTTCGATCACGAAGAAATCGGACTCGGTCACGCGCGCCGACACCCCAAAGTTCTGGGGCACGCCGCCAACCAGGAAACCCGGGTTGTAGCCCGCATCCTCCAGGATCCAGGCCAGCATGGAAGTCGTTGTGGTCTTGCCGTGGGTTCCCGCCACCGCCAGCGTCCATTTGCCGCGCAGCACATGCTCGCCCAGCCACTGCGGGCCGGATGTATAGGGCAGGTTGCGGTTGAGGATGGCTTCCATCAGCGGATTACCGCGCGAGACCACATTGCCGATCACGAACAGATCCGGCGCCAGCGCCAGCTGGTTCGGATCGAAGCCCTCGATCAGTTCGATGCCCTGGGCCTCGAGCTGCGTGCTCATGGGCGGATAGACATTGGCATCGCAACCGGTCACGCGGTGGCCAGCCTGCTTGGCCAGTACGGCAAGGCCGCCCATGAATGTGCCGCAGATACCGAGGATGTGAATATGCATGGGATTTGGGATTCGGCGGGCCTGGGCGGCCGGGCCTGTGGCTTCTGAATGAGGGGGAATTGTACCTGAGGGGGGCAGGGGGAATCCCGAGGGATGCCTGCGGCACCGGGCGGAAATCCACTTCCGTAGGGTCCCCAGCGAGCCCCGGAAGCCGTTCGGTTCGAGCCGTGCAACCCGCCCCGGAAGGTCGCTCCCCGCAGGGGGAGCCGTCTTTGACTTTGAAGTTAAACCGCTAAAGCTGGCTTTAACGTGAAATCCGCCAGCCAACGGAATCTGAAGCCCCCCAACCCACTCTAAAAAACCAGACCCCGCCCGGGGCGCCTCCCCCAATCCCTCCGGTATCATCCCCACATGCCCCGCCGCCCCACCCTGGACCCCATCCGCCTGCGCGAAGAAATTGCGCAGGCCGCCGCCCGCATGATCGCGGAAGACGGTGCCGACTACGCCACCGCCAAGCGCAAGGCCGCGCGCCAGTTGCTGGGCGACATCCGCGTAACCGGCGAGTGGCTCCCCGACAACGAGATGGTCGAGGCCGAGGTCCGCGCCTATCAGGCGCTGTTCCATTCGGACAGCCAGCCGCGCGTGCTGGCGCTCCTGCGCCGCCTGGCCATACTGGCCATGAGTGACCTGGCCGCATTCCGCCCCTACCTGGCCGGGGCGGTACTCAACGGCACTGCCACCGAGCATTCGGACGTCTACCTCCAGTGCTTCTGCGACAGCCCCAAGGACCTCACCCTCCACCTGCTCAATGCCGGTGTCGATTTCGATACCAGCGAAAGCCGGCACTTTGCCGGCCGTGGCGAGGTCGAGACCTTGAGCTTCCTCTGGAAGGGCCAGTGGCCCGCCCAGAGGGAGGCGCGGCTGCTGGCGGGGGAAATCCGCGCCGAGCTTGGCCAGCCCGTTGGCATTCATATAGCGCTGTATGATGCGGATGATGAACGTGGCGCGGTCCGGGCAGATGCCGGCGGCCGTGTTGCCCGTGCCGACCTGAGCGCCGTGCAGGCACTCGCGGCGGCGGCCGCGTCCGACACACCCGACACCCCCGAAGCAGCCTGAGCACCCGAACGGCGCGGTGCCTTCCGTTCCGCCCCGGGCCATTTCTGTCATCTATCAGCCGCTAACTTCCTGCTGCCATGCCCCCTTCCAATAGCACTTCCGTCCGCCGCAGCCGCCTCTGGGTCTGGCTCGCCGTTGCTGTCGTCGCTGCCGCTGCCGGCGCACTGGCCGGTCATTATGTGTTCTCGCCCAAGCCTGCATCCGACGAGGCGGTGGAGGCGTTCCTGCGTACGCAACTGCCTGACCCGACCGGCGCGCAGGTCGATTTCGCCAAGTTGCGGGGCAAAACCGTAGTTGTGAACTTCTGGGCACCCTGGTGCGGCCCATGCGTCGAGGAGATGCCCGACCTGACCGCGCTGCACAAGGAGTACTCGGGGCGCAAGGTGGAATTTGTCGGCATCGGCATCGATTCGGCCGGCAATATCCAGCAGTTCATCCAGAAAGTGCCGGTCTCTTACCCGCTGGTGGTGGCGGGCTTTGCCGGTACGGAGTTGTCGCGTAATTTCGGCAATGCCGCCGGCGGGCTGCCCTATACAGTGATCATTGCGCCCGACGGCACGGTCAGCTACCGCAAAATGGGCAGGGTTTCCCCTGACGAACTGCGCGCCGCGCTGCCTCGCGGCTAGGTATAAGATTCTTGATTTGAGGCGATTTTCATCTAATCTTTATCGATCATCAGGCAAATTAACCGATTTCCGATAGCACGGATCGAAAGTGCCGGATCAGACCAAAAAACTCGCCTGCCTGGAAGCTGCTTATGTCTGCGCTGCTAGACAAATCACTCTAAGCTACGGTAATCTCCGCGCAATTTCGTTGAAATGGTCGAGCCGCCGTGATCGATACGCCTCCCGAACGCCGCTCCTCCCGCTACCGCAAGGTGCTGGTCCTGCATGGACCTAACCTGAACCTGCTGGGCACGCGCGAACCGGAAACCTATGGTCACACGAAACTGGTCGATATCGACCTTGCTCTTGCACAGCGTGCAAGGCAGGCCAATATCGCCCTGGCTACGTTCCAGTCCAACCACGAGGGGGCGCTGGTCGATCGTATCCATGCAGCGCGCGACGAGGGTGTTGACTTCATCATCATCAACCCGGCCGCCTACACGCATACCAGCGTGGCGTTGCGCGATGCGCTGGCCGGGGTGGCGATCCCTTTCGTGGAGGTCCACTTGTCGAACGTGCATCGGCGCGAGGACTTCCGTCACCACTCCTTTTTCTCGGATGTGGCGATCGGCGTGATCTGCGGACTTGGCTGGCAAGGCTACCTGCTGGCGCTGGACTATGCCCTCGGGCAGGAGCTGGAGCAGGCGCCCCTAAAGGCCTGACCCGGCCGCTTTATTTCA
Organism: Cupriavidus sp. SK-3; assembly: GCF_000611145.1. Classification (NCBI taxonomy): domain Bacteria; kingdom Pseudomonadati; phylum Pseudomonadota; class Betaproteobacteria; order Burkholderiales; family Burkholderiaceae; genus Cupriavidus; species Cupriavidus sp. SK-3. Next base: position 16,979 of record NZ_JFJV02000291.1, read on the forward strand.
TGACATTTACCGCGCCCCCGGCGCCTGTCACGTCCCCGCTGTCTCGCGCGGCGGACGTAGGCAGCCCGCCGGACGCATGAGTTTTTCCCGGACGAAGCCGCCAAAGCGGCAAGCCGGACAACCCGATTCAGGAGGATAGAAGATGGACCTGCGCAAGCTGAAGACGCTGATCGACCTGGTGGCCGAGTCCGGCATCTCCGAGCTGGAAGTCACCGAAGGCGAAGGCAAGGTGCGAATTGTCAAGGCACCGCCGCAGGTCATCGCCGCGCCGATGGCGATGCAACCGATGCAGGCACTGCCCCCGGCCGCCGGACCCGTCGCGGCGCCCGTTGCCGGCGCCGAGCCGACCGCACCGCAACTGCCGGTGGGCCATGTCGTGACCTCGCCGATGGTCGGCACCTTCTATCGCGCCCCCTCGCCGGGCGCCGCGGCCTTCGTCAACGTGGGCGATACCGTCAAGGAAGGCCAGACGGTCTGCATCATCGAAGCGATGAAGCTGCTCAACGAAATCGAGTCCGACAAGGCTGGCGTGATCAAGGAAATCCTGGTCGAGAATGGCCAGGCGGTGGAATACGGCCAGCCGCTCTTCATCATCGGCTGATACTGACCGGCATGCCGCGCCGCCCGCAGCCTGCGCCGGATGTTCCGGCCGGCCGCTCCGGCGCAGGCGCACCGGATGTGCCGCACGGGCCTCGTCCCGGTGCCAGCTCCCCCGCCCGCACTCCGGCCACCGCGCCGGGGGCGCCATGATCCGCCGCGGTGGGACCGCCTTTCTCCTCGCAGAGAGTGACTATGTTTGAAAAAATTCTGATCGCGAATCGCGGTGAAATCGCCCTTCGCATCCAGCGCGCCTGCCGCGAGCTTGGCATCAAGACCGTAGTGGTGTATTCGGAAGCCGACAAGGAAGCCAAATACGTCAAGCTGGCCGACGAAGCCGTCTGTATCGGCCCGGCGCCTTCGCCGCTGTCCTACCTCAATATGCCGGCCATCATCTCGGCCGCCGAGGTGACCGACTCGCAAGCCATCCACCCAGGCTACGGCTTCCTGTCGGAAAACGCCGATTTCGCCGAACGCGTGGAAAAATCCGGCTTCGTCTTTATCGGCCCGACCTCGGAAAGCATCCGCCTGATGGGCGACAAGGTCTCGGCCAAGCAAGCCATGATCAAGTCCGGCGTGCCGTGCGTGCCGGGCTCGGAAGGCGCGCTGCCCGAGGATCCCAAGGAAATCCTGGCGATCGCGCGCACCGTCGGCTACCCGGTCATCATCAAGGCGGCGGGCGGCGGCGGTGGCCGCGGCATGCGCGTGGTGCACACCGAAGCAGCCTTGGTCAATGCGGTCAACATGACGCGCGAGGAAGCGGGCCGTGCCTTCGGTAACCCGGAGGTCTACATGGAGAAATTCCTGGAGAACCCCCGGCACGTCGAAATCCAGATCCTGGCCGACCAGCATCGCCAGGCGATCTGGCTGGGCGAGCGCGACTGCTCGATGCAGCGCCGCCACCAGAAGGTGATCGAGGAAGCGCCAGCACCGCATATCCCGCGCCGCCTGATCGAGCGTATCGGCGACCGCTGCGCCGAGGCCTGCAAGAAGATCGGCTACCGTGGCGCCGGCACCTTCGAGTTCCTGTACGAGAACAACGAGTTCTACTTCATCGAGATGAACACGCGCGTGCAGGTGGAGCACCCCGTCACCGAGATGATCACCGGCATCGACATCGTGCAGGAGCAGATCCGCATCGCCTTTGGCGAGAAGCTGCGCTGGCGCCAGAAGGACGTGCAGTTGCGCGGCCACTCCATCGAATGCCGCATCAATGCCGAGGACCCGTTCAAGTTCACGCCGTCGCCCGGGCGCATCACCGCGTGGCACATGCCCGGCGGTCCCGGCGTGCGGGTCGACTCGCACGCGTATGATGGCTACTTCGTGCCGCCCAACTACGATTCGATGATTGGCAAGATCATCACCTACGGCGCTACCCGCGAGCAGGCCATTGCCCGCATGCGGATCGCGCTGTCGGAAATGGTGGTGGACGGCATCCAGACCAACGTACCGCTGCACCGCGAGCTGATGCTCGATGCCAACTTCGTCGAAGGCGGCACCAGCATTCACTATCTCGAGCACCGCCTGGCCCAGAAGAACGTGGCCAAGGGCGGCAAGATCTGAAGCCCCGGCGCGGCCAGCATTAACGGATCGACAAGGATCGCCTGTGGCATTTCAGGAATGTGTGATCGAAATCGCACAAGACCAGGCAGAAGCCTGGTCTGACGCACTGTTCGACCTCGGCGCGCTGTCGGTATCGGTGGAAGACGCCGATGCCGACACGCCCGACGAGCAGCCGCTGTTCGGCGAGCCCGGCATGGAGCCGACTCGCCTGGCATGGAACCGCTCGCGCGTGGTGGCGCTGTTCGACGACAGCACCGATCCCGTGCTGGTGGTGGCCGCTGCTGCCAATGCGCTGGGTATCGACCCGGTGCCGCCGTACCAGTTGCGGCCGGTCGAGGACCAGGACTGGGTGCGCCTGACGCAATCCCAGTTCGAGCCTATCCGCATCGGCGAGCGCATCTGGGTGGTGCCGTCGTGGCACGAAGCGCCCGAACCCGACGCGGTGGTGCTGGAACTCGATCCCGGCCTCGCCTTCGGTACCGGCAGCCATCCCACCACGCGGCTGTGCATGCAGTGGCTGGAACAGAACATCAAGGCGGGTGAAACCGTGCTCGACTACGGTTGCGGCTCGGGCATCCTCGCCATCGTGGCGCGCAAGCTCGGCGCGGGCGACACGCTCGGCATCGATATCGACCCCAACGCGGTGGAAGCCTCGCGGTACAACGCTGAGCGCAATCGCGTGGAAGCCACTTTCGCGCTGCCGGAAACCGTTTCCGCGGCCAGCTACGACCTCGTCGTCGCCAATATCCTGTCCAATCCGCTCAAGCTGATGGCGGCCATGCTGAGCGCCCGCGTGCGTCCCGGCGGCCGGCTGGTGCTGTCGGGCGTGCTGGAGCGGCAGGCGGAGGAAGTCGCCGCTGCCTACGCGCCCTGGCTGCCCATGTCAGTCTGGCGCAGCGAGGAAGGCTGGGTGTGCCTGCACGGCACCCGCGGTGAAGGCCCCGGCGTCCAGCCCTGAGCCCCGCCAATGGCCGCAGCCAAGCTCGTCACGCGTTGCCCGGCCTGCCGCACGGCGTTCCGGCTGGTTGCCGATCAGTTGCGGCTGCGGCAGGGCCTGGTCCGCTGCGGCCAGTGCGACACCGTTTTCGACGCGCGTGAACACCTGATCGAACTGCCGGCGCCCGAACCGGCCAGCGAGGCCGCGGTCGCCGCCGAGGCTGCCGCAAGCGTGGCTGCCCCAGCGCCGCCGCAGGAGACCGCCCCGGAAAAGCCCCACCGCCGCTCGCCGCGCACGCCGCACGAGAAGTCCCGCGAGAAGTCCCACGAGGAAGCGATCGAGGGTGCTCACGACACGGCACACGGCCGCGCGCCGCGAATCCCACGCAAACGGCACCATGCCGAGGCGCACCCTGAAACGGCAGCACCTGACGCGCCTGGCCCGCATGCTGCCGAGGCCCTCGTCGCGCCGCAGGAAGCGCCGCATGACGAGGCTGCCGAATCCGGTGAGGACCGCCCCTACATCCCTCCTTTCGATCCCGGCTTCGATCCCGGTTACGACGTGCCAGCGCTCGATGCGCCCACCGTGATGCTGTACCAGACGCAAGCGGAAGCCGATCGGGCTGTGCACGCCGCCAACCTGCAGGCGGAGCCGGAAACAGGCGCCGTGGAGGCTGGCGAGGAAGCGGAAGCGGCTTCCGCCGTGTTCGTGCCTGGCATTGTCGATGGCGAGGAGGCTGACGTTTCCGCCACGGACCAGGCAATCGAAGCATCTGGCGCAACTGAAGCAGTCGAACCAACCCAGGCAACCGAGTTAGCCGATGCAACCGAAGCATCCGACGCAACGCATACAGCCAGCGTAGCCGACATAGCCGGTGCCGCCGCCGACGCCTGGCACGAAGCCGGCGCCCCGGCAGCGGGCGACACACCCGCCGCCACGCCGCAAGCCACCCCCTGGCCACAACTGGACCCCGGGACGCTGGCCGACGACCTGCCGCCGCAAGCCGCGCCCCAGGCCATCGCCGGGACCACCGCCCTGGACGACGATGCGGAACGTGAAGCGCAGGCCGCCCATGGACATGCGGCGCAACTGCCGCCACTAGCGGCCGGCGACAACGATGCAACGCATGCCGCGGACACGGCGCAAGCCAGCGATGCGGTGGACGACGTAGCCGCCGCCGGCCACGCCCCCGCGAGTGCCCGCGCCGAAGCCGACGCCGCAGCGGTCCCGAGCGCGAGCGGCTACCTGCGCGCCGAAGCGCAAAGCGATTTTCCCGAGATTCCCGAGCCCGTGGCGCGCGAACAGGCGTCGCGCCTGCGGGCGGCGAGCGAGGAGCCCGCGGCACCGGCCTTCGCGCCAGACTTCCTGCGGCACGCACGCGAGCGCGGTCCGGGCCCGGCCCGGCGCAAGCGCACGCTGCAACGCCTGGCGATCGCCTTGCTGGTGCTGGCAGGACTGGTGCAAGCAACCTATCTGGCGCGCAGCCAGCTGTCGGGGCGCTTCCCGATGCTGCGCCCGGCCTTCGAGGCGGTCTGCGCACCGCTGGGATGCGAGGTGGCGCCGTGGCGCGACATCGACGCCCTGCGCATCGAAAGCTCGCTGCTGCAAAAGCAGGACGAGGACTCCGACGCATACCTGCTTGCCGTCACCTTGCGCAACCAGGGCCGGGCGACCGTGGCACTGCCGGCCATCGAGCTGGTCATGACCGACCTGCAGGACCAGTTGCTGTTGCGCAAGGTACTGCAGCCGGCCGATTATCTCGACGCCGGACAGCGGGCCTTTGCCACGCACGGCCTGCGCGCAGGCACGGAGCTTCCGGTTCGGGTACGATTCCGTTCGCAGCAGGCGGCGGCGAACTACCGCGTGCTGATCTTCTACCCCTGAATTCCACACGGGCCCGCCGCTCATCCCGGGCGCCCCCGAATCACGGGCCCGCATTTCACACAGGAGCACATATGAGCAACGTCACCCTCGGCGGCAACGCCATCGAAGTCGGCGGCAAGTTTCCGCAAGCCGGCGACAAGGCCCCCGCATTCTCGCTGGTCGGCAAGGACCTGAAGGACGTCACGCTGGGCGACTTCGCCGGCAAGCGCAAGGTGCTCAATATCGTCCCCAGCCTGGACACCCCGGTGTGCCAGGCCTCCGCGCGCAAGTTCAACGAAGCCGCCAGCGGCCTCGCCAACACCGTGGTGCTGACTATCTCGGCCGACCTGCCCTTCGCCATGGGCCGCTTCTGCACCGCTGAAGGCCTGGCCAACGTGGTGCCGCTGTCGCTCATGCGCGGCGCCGATTTCAAGGGCAACTACGGCGTGGACGTCAAGACCGGCCCGCTCGCCGGCGTGACCGCGCGCGCCGTGGTGGTGCTCGACGAAAACGACAACGTGAAGTACAGCGAACTGGTCTCGGAAATCAAGAACGAGCCGAACTACGACGCCGCACTGGCCGCGCTGAAGTAAGCGCGCCACCAGCCAGGCGCGGCCACCCGGATGACCGGGTGGCCGTTTTTACATTCAGTGGGCACCGCCACGAGCGGGCGCCCCCTTAGCAAGCACTGCAAGAATTGGAGAGAGCATGTCCAGCCTGATCTGTGGCTCCGTCGCCTACGACACCATCATGACGTTCGAGGGGCATTTCCGCGAACATATCCTGCCCGACCAGATCCACATGCTGAACGTGTCCTTCCTGGTCCCGTCCATGCGCCGCGAGTTCGGCGGCTGCGCAGGCAATATCGGCTACTCGCTGAAGCTGCTGGGCGGCGAGCCCGTGGTCATGGCCACCGTGGGCGCCGACGCCGAGCCTTACCTGCAGTACCTGCGCACGCTCGACATCAGCACCGAGCACATCCGTACCCTGCCCGATACCTATACGGCGCAGGCCATGATCACCACCGACCTGGACAACAACCAGATCACGGCATTTCACCCGGGCGCGATGAACCAGTCGCAGCTCTCCCAGGTGCAGGATGCGCTCGGCGGCAGCAACGCGCCTACCCTGGGCATCGTCGCGCCGGACAGCCGCGAAGGCATGCTGCACCACGCCCGTCAGTTCGCCGAGGCCGGCGTGCCCTTCATCTTCGACCTGGGCCAGGCCATGCCGCTGTTCAACGGCGACGACCTCCGCCAGTTCGTTGAACTCGCCAGCTACGTGACGGTCAATGACTACGAAGCGCAAGTGCTGTTGTCGCGTACCGGCTGGACCAGCGAGGAAGTTGCCGCGCAAGTCCAGGCCTTCATCGTGACCCACGGTGAGCAGGGCGCGAGCGTCTTCGCCAACAAGCAGAAGTACAATATCGCTTCCGTAAAAGCGGATCGGGTCATCGATCCCACGGGCTGCGGGGATGCGTTCCGCGGCGGCCTGCTTTACGGCATCGAACGGGGCTTCGACTGGGAAACAACAGGCCGCCTTGCCAGCCTGATGGGTTCCATCAAGATCGCGCACCAGGGTCCGCAAAACCACAAACCGTCGCGCGACGAAATCGGTGAACGCTTCCAGTCGGCTTTTGGTTATCGCTACGAGTAACACCTTTACGGGATGGATCCCATGCATACCCTGCTTCGCACCAGCGCCATCGCGCTCGCTGCAGCCGCCACCCTGGTGGCCGGCTGCGCTTCGCAGTCGAACTCCGCCAGCATCTATACGCCGGGCCAGGCTCAGCGCGAGCAGACCTTGCGCTACGGCGTGGTCGACACCGTGCGCGAGGTGCTGATCCAGGGTAACCAGACGGGCGCCGGCACCATCGCCGGCGGTGCCATCGGCGGCATCGCCGCCGGCAGCACCATCGGCAGCGGCGGCGGCTCGGTAGCCGCGGGCGTGCTGGGCGCGGTGCTCGGCGGTATCGCCGGCAGCATGGCAGAGAACAAGATCAACCAGCGCCGTGGCCTGGAGATCACCGTGCGACTGGACAACGGCGAGATGCGCGCCATTGTCCAGGACGCCGACGAAGCCTTCCACCCGGGCGAACGCGTGCGCCTGCTGTCTGCCGGCGGCACGACCCGCGTTACGCACTGAGCACGGCACCCGGGCTGCGCGCTGCGCGCCTGTCCGCTGCAGCGGGGGTGACGCTACACGGATACGAGAAAGCCGCCCAACGGCGCCTGCGACAGTTTAAGACGACCTCCGGCCGCGACCCCGACCCCGACCCTGATCTGCCAGAGCGCTGCCTCCTCTACGGAGGCAGCGCTTTTTTCTTGCCGCGACCCACGCCCGCCCGAACCTCGCCTGTGGAAGCGGGCCAACGGCCTGGCCGTCCGGATGCACTCATCTTCCTGTCGCCAGCAACGTCGCGGCCACCTCGTCGGGATCCCGCCCCGCGGCGGCCAGCACCAGGGTCTTGCGTCGTGAGGCCTGACCGCTCTTCAGCGTGACCGAACGGCGCGGCAGGCCCAGCGACGCGGCCAGCCACTGGCACAGGGCTTCGTTGGCCTTGCCGTCCACGGGCGGTGCCGCCAACCTGATCTTCAGCACACCGTCATACTCGCCCGCGGCCGCGGTCGTCCTGGCGCCAGGCTGCACGTGCACCGTCACCACGATCTCATCTTGCCCGGAGCCCTTGCCCTGGCGGCACCATGCGGCCATCTACGCCTCTCCTGCTTTCCGGATGTTCAAATGCGCAATCGCCAGGGTGATCCGGTGCCCGGGCGCGCATGAAAAAACCCGCCGGGCTTTCACCATCGGCGGGGTGGCGCGGCNCCATCGGCGGGTTGGCAAGACTGACGTCTTGCGGACCGGATACGCAGTATCCGGTCAGTGCGACACGCGATGCGTGCCCTGGCAATTCCCAGCGCTGGCCGTTACCGGCACGCTTACGGACGGGTGCCCGTCGGGAAAGGCCATGCCGCAGCCGGGTTCAGCGCGGTCTTGGCAGTTGTAGCGGGTGCGACAGCAGGCGCAGCGGCAGGCTTCGAAGCCGGCGCAGCCTTCTTGGCAGCAGCCTTCTTGGCCGGAGCCTTCTTGGCAGCAGCCTTCTTGGCCGGTGCGGCCTTCTTGGCAGCAGCAGCCTTCTTGGCCGGTGCAGCAGCCTTCTTGGCCGGTGCGGCCTTCTTGGCGGCTACCTTCTTGGCCGGTGCGGCCTTCTTGGCCACTACCTTCTTGGCTGCAACTTTCTTGGCCGGTGCGGCCTTCTTCGCTACGACCTTCTTCGCTACGACCTTCTTGGCGGCGGCCTTCTTGGCCGGCGCTGCCTTCTTGGCCGGCGCTGCCTTCTTCGCTACGACCTTCTTGGCGGCGGCCTTCTTGGCCGGTGCTGCAGCCTTCTTGGCCGGTGCAGCCTTCTTCGCCACTACTTTCTTGGCGGCGACCTTCTTCACAGCGGCCTTCTTGGCCGGGGCGGCTGCCTTCTTGGCGGCCGGCTTGGCGGCCTTCTTAGCCGCCGGTTTCTTCTTTGCAGTCGTTGCCATGGATAACTCCTTCACTAGAGAGTGAATATCGAATGACCTAAGTTGGCGACCCGACCGACCCGAGGCGCGTTACCGCGATGCGACCCCAATCGAGCGAGCGATTCATCGGCGCACGGAAACATTGCGACCCCACGCTAATGAATTCGGTGTCAGGGGCACCGCGGCGAGCGGTGCGATAGTGGCCAAGCGGAGCCCGCAGCCGGGCTTCTGACGCTTGCCGCGCCCTGGAGTATTCGATCTGCCCGCACCATCCGCCGGATCGGCACGCGGCATGAAAAGAAGAGATATCGGCCGGCATTTCCATGATGCGGGCAAAGCCACGCGCACCACGTACGGCATTCGTTTGGGGGTAGTTCGCCCATCCCGTTACTGGGCCAAAGGAGACTGCACGCGTTTTAGTAAACCAGTACGGCTTGGTCTGCGTCAAAGTTCTAGTGCTCCTGAGCTACCTGTTCCATTGCATCGAAGTGGGTGGCGCTCGTCGATCGGCATCACGTCCAACATCATCGTTCCATCTGCTGTCTTGCCTGCCTCGCAGCCATGCAATGAAGTGAGACTCTTGTCAAGGCGAATCATAATTCGTTTGTTGCGCGATGTTAAGAAAAAAGTGCAAAAAAACTTGCGCGCGAGCATGACAACTTCATCGTCTTCATGGCCGCGCTCCGCTCGCCTCGTCTTTGCATGCGCGCGACACGCTCTCACCGCGTCGGACGCGAATGCGCATCGCTCCTCGCGCACACGATCGACGCATCGCTGATGCCGCGTCGAGCGAATGAAAAACCATCGCCGGCGCGCTCCGTTTTATTTACGCGAGCATCGCTGCCGGTACGCACTCGACGCGCGGCGACGGCGCGCTTCACGACGTTTCACGAACGCCGGAAACCCGCATGAACAAAGGCTTTTCGGGAAACCAGGAATGCCCGACAGATAACTGCGCGCACGCGTCGCGCCATCGTCCTCTCACACTTCGCGCGAGTACGAACTGACGCCGCGCATGCAGCGACCGGGCCTTCGTGCAGCCGTGCATGGAAGACACGGCGCGATGCGCGGACGATGCGCGCATCGAAGTCCGGTTCGCACGCTCGCGTGCTGCTTGAACAGTGATGCGCCGACGCAACGGTCTGAGCATCTTCATTGCGACACACGCACTCAAGCGCGGTTCGGACACAGCGTCTTGCATGCATCGCGCGGCTCCATCGATGCACGCGAGACGACTGCGTGCCTTCCATCGGCCGGCATCCGCAATCGACAGCATCGACCTGTTCACCGGCGAGGTATCCCGGACCCTGCATGTAGTGTCGCGCGGAGTCGGGCACTCTCTGCCAGGCCGAACGCGGCGCGCGCAATGCGTGATGAAGAGGTTCGCCAGGCGTTCAATGCGATGCGCCCACTCGTCGCGCAAAGCAAAGCGAGACTCCGCGATGGCGACTACGATGCGTGGCCGGACAGGTGCCGCAGGCATGGCGGCACCACACGGAACATGCCGCCTAGAGGATTGCTTCAAGTGCCGCCAGCAGACAATTTTGCTGCATGACAGAATACGCCAGCAACCAGCAACCACGCCGGTTTCCGGCGAGCGGCCAGCTCGCTTTGATGCGTACGCAAACACGCCCGGGAGATTGCGGCGCGAGCCTATCACCAGTAGATTGGCGTACCCGCGCCGCCAGGCTCGCCGAATCCGGCCAGTGACGACCCTGGTAGCGCCACGGCACGCAGTCATGGCGCGCCCCAACCCAAACAGGAGATCCCGATGCACTTTACTGCCCCCCGCTCCGTCGCACGCGCCGCCGTCATGGCGGCACGCGTCACCGTGCTCGCCGGTGCGCTGCTGGGTAGCGCCGCGGCGTTGGCCCAGGCCACCCCGACTGGTTCATGGAAGACCATCGACGACGCCACCGGCAAGCCACGCGGCCTGGTGGAGATCAGCGAGCATAACGGCGTCTACAGCGGCAAGCTCGTCAAGAGCTTCGGCGAGAGTGACGGCAAGAGCGACGGCAAGCCCAAGGTATGCGACAAGTGCACCGACTCGCGCCGCGACCAGCCCATCATGGGCATGACCATCATCACGGGCTTGCGCAAGACCGGCGACAACGAGTGGAGCGGCGGCGAGATCCTGGATCCGGAAAGCGGCAAGCTCTACAAGACCAAGATGTCGCTGGCGGACGACGGCAACAAGCTCAAGGTGCGCGGCTTCATCGGCATCAGCCTGCTGGGACGCACCCAGACCTGGGAACGCGAACGCTAGCCTGCGTGCCAGGCGGTACCGGCACCGCCTGGCAACCCACGGCGCAGTCCTTGCGCCGTCCCTGCCTTCATCGTTGCATCGTCTCAGCGCCTCGCCTGCCTCTCCGTCCTTCGGCAACCCGTCCCGGCCAATCCGCCTTCGCGCCGCCTCCGGCGCTGCCGCCCCGCTTCCCGCACGACCACTCAGCCAGCCGATTGCCATGCGCTGCCCGCATGACGACATGCGCAGAATTCGTTTTCAGGGTGACGGCGCGGCTCCTAACATCGGCCTTACCTGCCGTGCGCCCATTCATCCCCCACCGCGCCGGGCGGCGCTGCCACGCCGACCCGGTACCGACGCGGTTCGCGCACCGGCTCCGCCAACCAGGAGGAAGTCATGCACGCAAGCGCCCGTCCAGAAGCGCCACCGAACGTCAGCGGCTCGCAGCGCCGCCGCGCCATCGTCGCCACCGTAATCGGCAACGGTCTCGAGTGGTTCGATTTCACCGTCTACAGCTTCTTCGCCGTCATCATCGCGAAGCTCTTCTTTCCCACCGGCAACGATCTGTCGTCGCTCCTGCTGGCGGTTGCCACCTTTGGCGTGGGATTCTTCATGCGGCCTGTCGGCGGCATCATCCTCGGGGTGTACGCCGACCGCGTCGGCCGCAAGGCAGCGCTGTCTCTGACCATCCTGCTGATGGCGCTGGGCACCACCATGATCGGCCTGGCGCCCACCTTTGATCAGATCGGCGTCTTCGCGCCGCTGCTGATCGTGGTGGCGCGCCTGCTGCAGGGTTTTTCCGCCGGCGGAGAGATGGGCGGCGCGACCGCCTTCCTGACCGAGTACGCACCGGTCGAACGGCGCGCCTACTATTCGAGCTGGATCCAGGCGAGCATCGGCGTGGCGGTGCTGCTGGGCGCTGCGGTCGGCACCTTCGTGACCTCCGCGCTGAGCACCGAAGCACTCAATAGCTGGGGCTGGCGCCTGCCCTTCCTGCTCGGCATCGTGATCGGTCCGGTGGGCTACTACATCCGCCATCACCTCGACGAGACGCCGACGTTCCGCGAGACCACCGACAAGTCCGACTCGCCGCTGGCCGAAGTGCTGCGCGACTACCCGCGCCAGACCGCAGCCAGCTTCTCGATGGTGATCCTGTGGACGGTCTGCACTTACGTGCTGCTGTTCTATATGCCGACGTACTCGGTCAAAGTGCTCCATGTGCCGCAGTCCACCGGCTTCATTGCCGGCATGGTCGGCGGCCTGGCGATCATGGTGTGCGCGCCGCTGGTCGGCATGCTGGCGGACCGCATCGGACGCCGCGTGCTGCTGTCCGGATCGGCGCTGCTGATCCTGGTGCTGGCCTATCCGATGTTCGTCTATATCAACCAGGCGCCGGGGCTGGCTTCGCTGGTGGTCTTCCAGCTGGTGTTCGGCGTGCTGATCGCCACCTACACCGGCCCCATCCTGGCCGCGTTCTCCGAACTGTTCCCGGCCAAGGTGCTGTCGACCGGATTGTCGGTGGCCTACAACCTGGCGGTCACCATCTTCGGCGGCTTCGCTTCCTTCATCATCACCTGGCTGATCGCCAGCACGGGCAGCACCATGGCGCCAGCCTTCTATGTGATGTTTGCCGCCGCCATCAGCCTGGCCGGCACGCGCCTGGTACGCGAGCCCGCTTACCTGCAATCCACGCAAGTGCAAGCCGCGCAACCCGTCTAGTCCCAGCGCTTGTTCATCTTGTTCATCTTGTATCTCGTATGAAACAGATCCTACTCAGGGGCGGCAACGTCCTCGACCCCGCCCACGGCGGTCTCCTGCAACGCCACGATGTACTGATCGAAGGCGAGCGCATCGCCGAAGTGTCGGCCACGCCGATCCACGCGCCTACCGCGCAGGTGATCGACCTAGCCGGCAAGACCGTCATGCCCGGGCTGATCGACTGCCACGTGCACGTGCTGGCGTCGCTGGCCAACCTCGGCCTGAACGCGGTGCAACCCAATGTGCTGGTGGCGTTCCGCGCCATGCCGATCATGAAGGCCATGCTGGAGCGCGGCTTCACCACCGTGCGCGATGCCGGCGGCGCCGACTGGGGCCTGTCGCAGGCGATCGAGACCGGCCTGGTGCCCGGCCCGCGCATCTTCCCGTCCGGCAAGGCGCTGTCCCAGACCGGCGGGCACGGCGATTTCCGCCCGCGCGCGGATGTGCTGGAGCCATGCTCGTGCGCTTTCCGCGCCGGCGCTATCGCCCGTGTGGCCGATGGCGTGGACGCAGTTCGCCTGGCGGTGCGCGAAGAAATCCAGAAAGGTGCCACGCAGATCAAGATCATGGCATCCGGCGGGGTGGCCTCGCCCACCGATCCGATCGGCAACACGCAGTACAGCGAGGACGAGATCCGCGCCATCGTGGCCGAGGCCGAGGCGGCCCAGACCTATGTCATGGCGCACGCCTACACCGGCCGCGCCATCGCGCGCGCGGTGCGCTGCGGGGTACGCACCATCGAGCACGGCAACCTGGTCGACCGCGCCGCCGCCCGCGTGATGCGCGAGCATGGCGCCTTCGTGGTGCCCACCCTTGTCACCTACGAGTCGCTTGCGCGCGACGGTGCGCGGCTGGGCCTGCCGGCGGAATCGGTGGCGAAGATCGAAACCGTGCGCCAGGCTGGGCGCGACTCGCTAGCCATCTATGCGGAAGCGGGCGTGCCGATGGGCTTTGGCTCCGACCTGCTGGGCGAGATGCACCAGGACCAGTCGGACGAGTTCCGCATCCGCGCGGAACTGCTCGGCAACCTGGAAGCGATCCGCAGCGCCACTTCGATTGCCGCCGCCATCCTGCAGCGCGAAGGCGAGCTGGGCACCGTGCGAGCAGGCGCGCTGGCCGACCTGATCGCGGTGGATGGCAATCCGCTGGCAGACATCGGGCTGCTCTGCGGCCAGGGCGAGCACCTGACGATGGTGATGCAGGCGGGGCGACTGCATCGCCAGCCTGGCTGAACCCCAGGGCTAGACTAAGCCGACAAGGATGCGCCAGAGCCGTCCGCAATGACGACGGCTGTCACTCCCTCTCCCCTCAGGGGGAGAGGGTTGGGGAGAGGGGTGGCTTGGCCGGGAGCCACCTGAAGCAAAGCCAACTGTTTTCTTCAGCACGACGGCATAACGAGCACCCGCCCCATCCCGCAAGCAGGAGGGGAGCAAAGCTGTAGCACCGAACCAAGCCCTCCGCGCACTATCATGGCGACTGAACCCTCCCACACGCCGCCATGCGCATCTCCCCCCTTCCTCCCCTGCCCTGCCTGGTCGCCTTCGAGTCCGCCATGCGCCACGGCAGCTTCACCCGCGCCGCCACCGAGCTGCATCTGACGCAAAGCGCCATCAGCCGGCAGGTTGCCCAGCTCGAGCACTTCCTGGGCAAGAAGCTGTTTATCCGCGAGCCGCGTGCGCTGCGCCTGACCGTGAGCGGCCAGGCCTATGCCGAGGAAGTGCAGCGCCTGCTGGCCGCATGCGCCGAAGCCACCGAGGAGGTGATGAAGCGCAAAGGCCATGGCGAGCTGACGGTGGCCTGTTCCTCCGGCGTGGCGGTGCTATGGCTCACGCCCAGGCTGCCGCGATTCCGTGCCGCGCATCCTGACATCCACCTGCGCCTGCTCATCAACGACAGCCTGGCATCGCTGTCGCCGGCGGAGTTCGACGTGGGCTTGTACTACCTGCGCGAAGGCCCGCCGCCGGGACTGGCTTCGCGCCGCCTCTACGACGAGGACGTGTTCCCCGTCTGCGCTCCGCAATACCTGGACGGCCGCCAACTCAAGCCTGCCGACCTCGCCGGCGAGACCTTGCTGATACTGGAAGACGGACAGCGCCAATGGATGTCGTGGCAGACATGGCTGGCCCATAACGGCGTGGCCGATGCGCGCCCGCCACACAAGCTGGTGGCCAACCAATATCCCATCCTGCTGCAACTCGCGATCGAGGGCCAGGGCATCGCGCTCGGGTGGCGGCACATGATCGACCGCTGCCTGCACGAGGGACTGCTGGTGCGCGCCTGCGAAGCAAGCGCAAGCCTGGGCGGCGGCTACTACGCGGTGTGGCCCCAGGACCGCGCGGAAGCCGCGGCGGCGCGCGCGTTCCGCAACTGGCTGGCGCAACAGACGGTGGACGGCCAGTAGTCGCCAACCCCGGCAAGCGGGAGGAGGCTGTGGTGCGCTTATGGAAGCGCATGCGCGGATTCAGCGAATTGACAGCTTCGCTGGTTATCATCGGTCGCTCGGCGTAGCGCTGGCCACCACGTTGGCCTGGCCAGGCGCCCGGTACCTAAAACAGCCAATGGAGACAACCATGCGTATCCCTGCCACCAGCCGCGCGCTGACCCTTGCCGTTCCCGCCCTGTTCGCCGCCGCCGGCCTCGCCATGCCGGCCCACGCCGCCGATGCGTGGCCGACGCATGTGATCAAGTTTGTCGTGCCGTTCACCGCGGGCGGAGCCAACGACCTGGTGGCGCGCGCTGCCGCCGACGCGGTCGGCAAGCGGCTCGGCCAGGCGGTGGTGATCGAGAATCGCCCCGGCGCAGGCGGCGTGGTGGGCGCGGACTATGTGGCCAAGAGCAAGCCGGATGGCTACACCTTCCTGGTCGGCGCGGTTGGCACCGTCACCAACGGCCTGATCCGCAGCAAGATGCCCTACGCGCCGGACGACCTGGTGCCGGTCTCACTGGTAGCGGTCAGCCCGTCCGTGATCGTGGTATCGCCGTCGCTACCCGTGAACAATCTCAAGGAACTGGTCGAGTATTCCAAGAAGCAGGCCTCGGGCGCCAACTTCGCTACCGCAGGCAGCGGCAGCACGCCGCACTTTGTCGAGGAGATGCTCAAGGAGAAAGGCGCGGTGCTGACTGTCGTGCCTTACAAGAGCGGTTCGGAGAGCATTACCGCGGTGATCGGCAACCAGGTGACGGCCACCTCCGAGGCCAGCGTGGTGGTGCTGCCCAACATCAAGGCCGGCAAGCTCAAGGCGCTGGGCGCGACCTGGGACAAGCGCATGAGCGCGGCGCCGAATATCGCGACCACCGCCGAGCAAGGCATGCCGGAGGTGCGCATCGGCCACTGGGCCGGCGTGTTCGCGCCCAAGGGTACGGACCCCGCCATCCTGAAGAAGATGAACGCCGAGATGAGCGCGGCGATGCAGACGCAGGAAACGCGCGACCGCCTGATCCCCAACGGCATTGAGCCCGCGGGCGGCACGCAGGAGAGCTTCATTGCCTTCATCAAGTCGGAGCGCGAGCGCCTTGGACGCATCGCAAAGAAAGCCAATATGACGGCGGATTAATAAATTTTTCTACCAGTCCTGTCCGCCAGGACTGCAAATGTCTGCATCAGGCCTGTTGCGTACAGGCCTGTTTCATTTCCGACATGCGCTCCATGCTCCGCAATTCGAAATTAAAGTGCTGTAACAGGTGTGAAATACAGCATTAATGTTCTGTAAAAAATACATTCAACGCCAACGACAATGTCTGTGAAAAAAAGCCAACGCGAATTGCAACGCTAATCATTCGCATTTATATTCCGGGGCGCCCAAACATATTTTTCCCGCCGTTGCCCGAACCGCAGGCTTGCACTTCTTGCAACCGCCGGCTGACTCGTACCTACGGCCGTACCGGAATCGAGAATCGACATGAACCGCCGCACTCCGATCGCGACTGCACTGCTCGCGCTCTTCGCCACCCCCGTTGTCACCCTGGCCCAGACGGCCGCTCCCGCGCCCGCCGCCAGCCAGGGCTCGACAACACTGCAAGAGGTCGTGGTGCAAAGCGGACGCGTCAATGACGACTACAACGCGGTCAAGAATTCGATCAGCAAGCTGCCCGAGGAACTGCGCGACATTCCGCAGTCGGTAACGGTGGTCAACAAGGCGCTGATCGATGCACAGGGCGGTACCTCGCTGGCGGATGCGCTGCGCAACGTGCCGGGCATCACCATTGGCGGCGCCGAAGGCGGGCAGATCGGCAACAACATCAACCTCAACGGCTTCTCCGCGCGTACCGACATTTATCTCGATGGTTTCCGCGACCGCGGCCAGTACTATCGCGACGTCTTCGCGCTGGACTCGGTGGAAGTGCTGATGGGGCCGTCGTCGATGCTGTTCGGGCGCGGATCGACCGGCGGCGTGATCAACCAGGTCAGCAAGAAGCCGTCGCTGAAGGCTGCCACGGAGGTCACGGGCTCGGTCACCACCAACGGCCTGGTGCGCGCCACCGCCGACTACAACACGCCCACCGGCGAGACTTCCGCTTTCCGTATCTCCGCGATGGCGCAGGACGGCGCGCCGAGCACGCGCGACCAGATGACGGTGAAGGATTTCGGTCTCGCGCCGTCCTGGCGCCTGGGCATCGGCACCCCCACGGAAATCACGCTGTCGGCGCTGCTTCAGCATAACGAGGACATGCCCGACTACGGCCTGCCGGCAATCAACGGGCACCCGGTCAACGTCAACCGCAAGACGTCCTACGGCTTCAACGACGACCGCACCATCCAGGACGTCGTCGCGCTCAATGGCACCGTCGATCACAAGTTCTCGCCGAACCTGCGCCTGCGCAACCAGACCCAGTTCAACTACGTCAACACCAATGCGCGCGAGACGGCGCCCAATGCCGTCGGCTCGGTCAAGGGCGGCACCTTCACGCCGCTGACCACCACCACGCTGCCGCTGGATTCGCTGTTTGTGCGCCAGCAGAGCCATGACCGCCATATCCGCGACTACTCGATCTTCAACCAGACCGAGCTGACCGCCAAGTTCGATACCGGGCCGGTCAAGCACACACTGCTGGTGGGCGCCGAAATTGGCCACGATGGCTACGACAACCAGAATTACTACCGCAACGGCACCTGCAACGGCGTGCCGCTGAACCCCGGCGCTACCGCCACCGCGGCAGCGGGCACCAGCGGCTACGCCGCGTGCGAACCGGTGGTCAACCCGACCTACAGCAACTCGCCGGCTACCGCGCCGAGCGCGGTCGGCAACCGGCAGGGTGCTTCGGCCAATACCCTGGCGGCCTATGCCAATGACTCGATCGAGTTCAGCAAGCAATGGAAACTGGTGGCCGGGCTGCGCTACGACCGATATCTCGCCAGCATCACCAATTCGGTCAACTCGACCAACACCAAGGGCAACACCGCGCTGTCCAATGCCGAGCAGACCGTCAACTTCACCAGCGTGCGCGTGGGTGGCCTCTGGCAGCCGACCGAGGCGCAGTCCTACTACCTGTCGTACGGCACTTCGTTCAATCCGTCGCTGGAACAACTGGTCGGCACCGTGGGCCAGACGAACCTGGACCCGGAAAAGAACACATCCTATGAAGCAGGCGGCAAGTGGGATCTGATGGGCGGCGACCTCTCGCTGACTTCAGCGCTGTTCCAGATCACCAAGGACAATGCCCGCAGCCAGATCGACGCCACCACCTACGCGCTGACCGGCAAGATCCGCGTACGCGGCTTCCGTGCCGGCGCCACCGGCCGCATCACCAGCAAGTGGCAGGTCTTCGCGGGCTACACCTACCTGGACGGCGAGATCGTCAACGGCATCGCCGCCGGCACCCAGGGCATGGTCCCGACCAATACGCCCAAGCACACCGCGACGGCGTGGACCAGCTACCGCGTGTTGCAGGACTGGGAAGTGGGCGGCGGCGCCTTCTATATGTCGCAGCGTTATGCCAACAACACCAACACCGTGCAGGTGGGCGGCTTCGTGCGCTGGGACGGCATGATTACTTACCACCAGCCGAAGTACGATGTGCGCCTGAACCTGTTCAACGTGTTCGACAAGAAGTACTACGATGCGCTGATCCAGTCGGACGGCGGCCGCTCGGTGCCGGGCACCGGCCGCACGGCGATGCTGTCCCTCATCTACCGCATGTAAGCTAAGGTAAAGTGGCGTGGCACCCTGCCACGCCACGCGGCAGCGCCGGGACCTCTCCCGGCGCTGCCATCGAACCCTGCCGAGATCGTCATGCTTGTCTGCATTCCCAAGGTCCTCAACGCGGAGCAGCTCGCCGTGCTGCGCGAACTGCTCGACCAGGCCGGCGACGCCTGGGTGGATGGCCGCGTATCAGCCGGCTACTCCGGCGCTCCGGTCAAGTTCAACCAGCAGATCGACGAGCGCGCCGATGTGGCGCTGCAGTGCCAGCAATTGATGCTGAGCGTGCTGGAACGGCATCCGCTGTTCATCAGTGCGGCGCTGCCCAATATCGTCTACCCGCCGATGTTCAACCGCTACAGCGAGGGCATGACGTTTGGCCCGCATGTGGACGGCAGCGTGCGCATCCATCCGCATAACGGCCGCAAGCTGCGCACCGACGTCTCGGCCACCCTGTTCCTGAGCGACCCCGCCAGCTACGACGGCGGAGAGTTGCAGGTGGAAGACACCTACGGCGTGCACAGCGTCAAGCTGGAAGCCGGCGACATGGTGGTCTACCCCGCCACCAGCCTGCACCAGGTGACGCCGATCACGCGCGGCACGCGCGTGGCGAGCTTCTTCTGGATCCAGAGCCTGGTGCGCGACGATGCGCAGCGCGCGCTGCTGTTCGACCTCGACAACGCTATCCAGAAACTCAACCAGACCGGCGCCGACGAAGGCGCGCGCCGCTCGCTGGTGGGTTGCTATCACAACCTCCTGCGGCAGTGGACCGACACCTGAATCCGCCTGAGGGTTGACGGCGGCGCATCGCGCCGCCGTGCCCGCGTTACATCCGGTAGCGCAATGTCGCCATCACGCTGCGCGGCGCCCCCGGCATGTTCAGGTTGGGGCTGGTACCGTGGGCTGAGACGATATAGCCCTGGTTGAACACGTTATTGAGGTTGAGCTGCGCCTCGAACGCACCGCGGCGGTACCACGCCATCATATCGGCGGTGACGTAGCCCGGCAGCGTGACCGTATTGCCCGGATTGGCAAAGCGCGCGCCGACGAGGTTGAGGCCGCCACCCACGCCAAAACCATTGCCCAGCGATTTGGTGAGCCACACGTTGCCGCTGTGCATCGGCGTCAGCGTGGCGCGCTTGCCCTGTACCTGCTGGCCGGCATCGACCGCGACCGATCTGGTCACGCGCGCGTCAAGATACGCATAGCCCGCAAGCACGCGCCAGCCCTGCGACAGGTCCGCCGAGGTGGTGAGCTCCACGCCGTCGGTACGTTGCTCGCCGATCGGCACCAACTGCAAGGTAAGCGGATTGGTTGCCTTGATACCGTTTCGCTCCAGGCGGAACACGGACACCGTAGTGCTGGCGCGGCCATCCAGCCAGTCGTACTTGGCGCCTACCTCGGTATTGCGCGTGCTTTCCGGCGCGATATCGGCGTTGTTGGCCGCCAGCGCGAAGGCCTCGCCCGAGGGCTGGAACGAACGGCTCCACGAGACATAGTAGGACTGCGTCCTGGTGGGCTGCCACACCAGGCCCGCGCGCGGGCTCCAGGCGTTGTCGGTGCGCGACAGGCCAGGCTGGCCGGGGCGATGATCGACGGTCTCTTGCTGGAAGCGGTCGTGGCGCAGGCCGACCAGCGCCTTCCAGTGTTCGGTCAGGCTCACCATGTCCTGCGCATACACGCCCAGGGTCTTGAAGGTGCCCAGGCTGTTGGCGGTGAGCGCCCCGCCGTTCAGCGGCAGCGTGGGAAGCACAGGATTGAACAGCGATACGGTGGCCACCGTGCCCGCGGAATAGCTGACGAGGTCCTTGTTCTGCTGGCCGATCTCCACCCCGTAGAGCAACTCGTGCTTCATGCCGAACAGCGTGGCCTTCTGCGTCAGGTCGGTCTGGTTGAACCAGCCGCGCTCGGCGCGCGCCACGTTCGAGCGCGTCAGCGTGACGGTCTGGCGCGCCTCGTTGACCACGCCCGGCAGCGTGTTGTTGCGGTCCAGCGTGTAGTGGTAGTAGCGTGTGGCATTGCGCAGCGACCATTGCTCATTGAAGCGGTGGTTCAGCGTGGCGGTGCCGGAGTACACACGCGACTGGCTGTAGTCCACGTCGCGCGCGTTGGCGGCGCCATAGTAGGTGGAAGCGGGCACGTTGACCGGGCGGCCCTGATATGCCGGGATGCCGAAGTCGGTCACGCGCCGGTCTTGCAGGTAGTCGGCCTGCAGCAGCAGCGTGGTCTCGGGCGCCAGGCGCAGATCCAGCGACGGCGCCACGGCAAAGCGGTCGATGAACTGCTGGTCGCGGTAGCTGTTGCCCTTCTCCACCGCGCCGGTGATGCGCCAGGCGGCGGCATCGTTCACCACGCGGCCGACATCGGCTTCGGCGCGCCGGCTTTGCCAGGAGCCATAGCTGAGCGCCAGGTCGGTGACATCGAGGCCGGGCTTCTTGGTGACGCGATTGATCAGGCCGCCGGACGAGCCACGCCCGTAAAGCACCGCGGCCGGGCCTTTGACGACTTCAATGCGGTCGACGTTGGACAGATCGCGAAAGTACAACGCATCGTCGCGGATACCATCGACGAACTGGTCGGCGATGGCCGAAAAGCCGCGGATGCTGACCTGATCCCGCTGGCCGTCGCCGGTGGAGAAACTCACCCCCGGCACATTCTTCAGCGCGTCCTGGATCGAGGTAGCGTGCTGATCGCGCATCACTTCGGCGGTCACCACATTGACGGTCTGCGGGATATCGCGCAGCGGTGCGTTGATCTTGGTTGCGCTGCCGGTGCTGGTCGGGTTGTAGCCCTCTCCGGGGTCGCTGCCAGCGGCGGCCTTCACAGTGACTTCCGGCAGGCTGGCTGCGCTATTCGCCTGCGCCTGCGCGGTACTGAAGACGGCCGATTGGGAAACAAAGACGCCGAGCACGGCGGCGTGGATTGGTCGGAGGATAAGACGCATCGTTGTAATGATTTGTAATGATTGAAATACAAATGCGACGCATTATCATTTTCACTAGCAACGATTGTCAATGAAAACCGCGGATGCATATCCGGGCACGCCAAAAGCGGCCAAAGCAGCACCCAATATGCTGTTAGCCGATTAAGGGAAAGAGAAAATACCGAAAAGACCAAAAATGCGAGAAAACTGGAAACAGGCCCATGCCTGGCGCATGTCCGGCAGTCTTCGCGCGCAAACGGTCAGGCCATTTCAGGCGAATTGCTCCGCCAGGGCCGCGCGCACCTTTGCCACCAGAGGCGCCTCGCCGGGCCGCGCGGGCAGCAGGTAAAACTCGGCGGCCGGCAGCGCGGGAAGCTTCAGGCGGCTGACGGTCCGGGCATCGATGCGCGCCACCCCGGGCCCGATCGCCGACTCGTTCAGGCAGGAGATACCCAAGCCGGCGGCCAGTGCGAGCTGCAGCCCGGCCACGCCCGAGGCGGAATGCGCGATCACATGGTCCAGCCGCCGGCGCAGCAGCATCTGCACCACGTACTGGTGCAGCGCGCAGGTATCGGGCAGCAGCACCAGCGGCAGCGGCGCGTTGATGCCCTCGGCCTCGCCTTCGGCCGCCACCCACGCCAGCGCCTCGCGGCGAAGCACGGTGCCGCGCGCTCCCCGCTGGCCACCGCGGGCGCCCGGCAGCCGCATCGACAGGCCGATATCGAAGGCATCGGTCAGCGCGCCGGCGTCGATCATGCCGCTTTTCATCACGGTCACATGCAGCCGCAGGTAGGGATAGTGCTCGCGCAGCCGGCGCAGCATGCCGGCGATCTCGCCAGGCCGGAAGTAATCCGTCACCGCCAGCCGCAGTTCGCCATCCAGCGCATGGCCGCGCAAGTCCTGCAACGCCAGTTCGGACAGCGCCAGGATGCGCCGCGCATGCTCCAGCAAGCGCATGCCGGCGGGCGTGGGCGAGGCGCCCTGCTTGCCGCGCGTGAGCAGCGGCACGCCGGCACGCTCCTCCAGCTTGCGCAGTTGCTCGCTGACCGATGACTGCGACAGGAACAGCCGCGGCGCGGCGGCCGACAGGCTGCCGGCCTCTGCCACGGTAACGAAGGTACGTAGCTGATCGAGTTCCAGGGCGCGCATCGCCACCTCCCATCATGTTTCGGAATTTACGATGGATAGTATCGCAAATTCCCGTTTTTCCGATGGAAGGCAGAGACCTAGAATGGCATCACTTACCCGCTGAACCGAAACAACGCCAACCTCAGGCCAAGGAGCCCGTCATGCCCCACATCAACCTCCAGATCTCCGGCAAACCCGATGCATCGCTGACCCGCCGCAGCGCCGCCGCCGTGGCCGAGATCACGCAGCGCGTGCTCGGCAAGAAGCCGGAAGTCATCGTCGTCTCCGTGCAATACATCGATCGCGACACCTGGATCGTCGGCGGCGAGCCGCTCTCGGAGCTGGGCCGCAATGCCTTCCATCTCGATATCAGCGTGACCGATGAAACGAACACGAAAGGCGAGAAGGCGCAGTTCCTGAAGGAAGTGTTCGAGTCGCTGTCGGAGCTGATCGGCAATGTCCATCCGGTCTCGTACATCCACGTTGTCGACGCGCGCGCGGCCACCTACGGCTACGGCGGGCTGACGCAGGAGTACCGCTATCACCACGGTTGAGCACCGGGCCGGAGCTACCGGCCGGCACCGGCCTTTGAGGCAGGACATTCCGCAGTGCAGCAAGCTGTGGCAAAGTCGGCACCTGGTCCGTTGCTCGCGGGGCCAAAAGCACCGCGCGCACGGGAAACACAAGGAGAACCGATGTCTTTCCTGATCGTCCTGGCCGCGCTGGCCTTCCTGATGTTCGCCGCCTACCGCGGCTACAGCGTCATCCTGTTCGCCCCGGTGGCCGCGCTCGGCGCCGTCCTGCTGACCGAGCCCGCCGCCGTGGCGCCCGTCTTCTCCGGCATCTTCATGGAGAAGATGGTCGGCTTCGTCAAACTGTATTTCCCTGTGTTCCTGCTTGGCGCCGTATTCGGCAAGGTGATCGAGCTGTCGGGCTTCTCGGAGTCCATCGTCGCCGCCGCCATCCGCTATATCGGCCGCTCGCGCGCCAATGCGGTAATCGTGGCGGTCTGCGCGCTGCTGACCTACGGCGGGGTTTCGCTGTTCGTGGTGGTGTTCGCCGTCTATCCCTTCGCGGCGGAGCTCTACCGGCAGAGCAATATTCCCAAGCGCCTGATGCCGGGCGCCATCGCGCTGGGCGCGTTCTCTTTCACCATGGATTCGCTGCCGGGTACGCCGCAGATCCAGAACATCATCCCCACCACCTTCTTCAAGACCACGACCTGGGCAGCGCCATTGCTGGGCGTGCTTGGCTCACTGTTTATCGTCGGGGTCGGCCTGTCCTACCTGGAGTGGCGCCGCCGCGCGGCCATGGCGCGCGGCGAAGGCTATGGCACGGCGCTGCGCAACGAGCCGGAGCGCAGCCAGACCGGGCACCTGCCGCACCCCGCGCTGGCGCTGCTGCCGCTGGTGGTGGTAGGCGTGGCCAATTTCGTCTTCACGCGGATGATTCCGCAGTGGTACGGCAGCAGCTACAGTGTGTCGCTGCCGGGCCTGGCCAAGCCGGTGGAAACGCAGATCGCCACCGTGACCGCGATCTGGGCGGTGGAAGCGGCCTTGCTGCTGGGCATCGTGGTGGTGCTGGCGACCGCCTTCGGCGCGGTGCGCGATCGTTTTGCCGAGGGTAGCAAGAGCGCCATCGGCGGGGCGCTGCTGGCGGCCATGAACACGGCCTCGGAGTATGGCTTCGGCGGCGTGATCGCCGCCCTGCCCGGCTTCCTGGTGGTCAGCGACGCGCTCAAGAGCATCCCCAATCCCCTGGTCAACGCGGCCGTCTCCGTCAGCACGCTGGCCGGCATCACCGGCTCGGCTTCCGGCGGCATGAGCATCGCGCTGGCCGCCATGTCGGACACCTTCATCCATGGCGCGCAGGCCGCCGGCATCCCGCTCGACGTGCTGCACCGGGTGGTGTCGATGGCCAGCGGCGGCATGGATACGCTGCCACACAACGGCGCGGTGATCACCCTGCTGGCGGTGACGGGCCTGACCCACCGGGAGTCCTACCGCGACATCTTCGCGGTCACGGTGATCAAGACCATGGCCGTGTTCTTCGTGATCACGGTGTACTACCTGACCGGCGTGGTCTGAATGCGGCGCGCGATGCGCCGCACCTTGTGCATCGCGCCGTCCTTACCTAGTGTTTGTGAGTAACCGGGCATCGCGTGCGTGCTGTTTGCGACGCACGCTGCCCGCCCCTGCCTGCTCCCTCACCGGATGACCACATGAAGACCGCGATTTTGCCTGGTGGCGAAACCGTTGCCGCGCTTGGCATGGGCACCTGGAACATGGGCGAGAATCCGGCCGCGCGCGCGGAGGAACTCGCCACGCTGCGGCTTGGCCTGGATCTCGGCATGACCCTGATCGATACCGCCGAGATGTACGGCGAGGGCCGCGCCGAGGAACTGGTCGGCGAAGCCATCGCGGGCCGGCGCGACGAGGTCTTCCTGGTCAGCAAGGTGTACCCGCACAACGCCGGGCGCAAATCCGCCGTGGCCGCCTGCGAGCGCAGCCTGCGCCGGCTGGGCACCGACCGGCTGGATCTCTACCTGCTGCACTGGCGCGGGGGCGTGCCGCTGGCCGAGACCATGGAGGCCTTCATGGCGCTGCAGAAGGCGGGCAAAGTCCGGCATTTCGGCGTCAGCAACCTCAGCCTGGACGATATGCGGGCGCTCTGGCGCGTGCCCGGCGGCAACCAGGTCGCGGCCAACCAGTTGCTATATAACCTCGCCCGCCGCGGCATCGAATGGGACCTGCTGCCCTGGCTGCGCCAGCACGGAGTGCCGTTGATGGCCTACTCGCCGATCGAGCAGGCCACGCTGCTGCGCAATCCCGGGCTCGTCCGCTTCTCCGGGCAGCACGGGATCACGCCGGCACAGGCCGCGCTGGGCTGGCTGCTGGCGCAGGACAACGTCATCGCGATTCCCAAGACCAGCCACCGTGAACGCCTGCGCGAGAATCACGGCGCGCTGGCGCTGCGCCTGTCGCCACAGCAGCTGGCCGGGCTCGACGTGGCTTTCCCGCCGCCGCGCGGGCCGCACCCGCTTGAAATGCTGTGATTCCGGGCACTGCCCCATCGCATCGCAGTCCGTCCCAGGAGCCCCCGCCATGACCATCGACTACGACGCCATCATCATCGGCACCGGCCAGGCCGGCCCCCCGCTGGCAGCGCGCCTCGCCGCCGACGGCCAGAAAGTGGCCGTGATCGAGCGCCAGGCGTTTGGCGGAACCTGCGTCAACAACGGCTGCATCCCTACCAAGACCATGGTGGCCAGCGCCTATGCCGCCCACCTGGCGCGGCGCGGGGCCGAATACGGCGTGGTGCCCACCGGGCCGGTGACGGTCGACATGGCGCGGGTCAAGGCGCGCAAGGATGGCGTGGTCGGCAAATCCAGGCATGGCGTGGAAACGTGGATGCGCGAACTGGACCACGGCACCGTCTATCTCGGCCACGCCCGCTTCGAAGGCCCCGATACCGTGCGCGTGAACGACACCGTGCTGCGCGCCGGCAAGATCTTCATCAACGTGGGCGGACGCGCATCGGCGCCGCCGATGCCGGGGCTGGACCAGGTGGATTACCTGACCAACGCCGGCATGATGCGCGTGGAGTCGCTGCCGCGGCACCTCCTGGTGGTTGGCGGCAGCTATATCGGCCTGGAGTTCGGCCAGATGTTTCGCCGCTTCGGCAGCGAGGTCACCATTGTGCAGCGCGGCCCGCGCCTGATCGAGCGGGAGGACCCCGATGTGTCCGACGCCGTGCGCGATATCCTCGCCGCCGAGGGCATCGGCCTGCGCCTGGACGCCGAGTGCATCGAACTGGAGCAGCGCGGCGGCGAGGTCGCGGTGAAGATGGATTGCGCGCATGGCGCGCCCGAAGTCGTCGGCTCGCACGTGCTGCTGGCGGTGGGCCGGCGGCCCAATACCGACGACCTTGGCCTGGAGCGCGCCGGCGTGGTCGTCGATGCGCGCGGCTATATCCAGGTGGACGAGCAATTGCGCACCAATGTGCCGGGCATCTGGGCGCTGGGCGACTGCAACGGCCGCGGCGCCTTCACCCATACCGCCTACAACGATTTCGAGATCGTCGCCGCCAATCTGCTGGACGCGGCGCCCGGCGAAGCCGCCCGCACCGTTGGCGACCGCATCCCGGCCTATGCGCTCTACACCGATCCGCCGCTGGGCCGGGTCGGCATGAACGAGCACGAGGCGAGGCAGTCCGGACGCAACGTGCTGGTGGGCATGCGGCCGATGACCCGGGTGGGCCGCGCCGTGGAAAAGGGCGAGACGCAGGGCTTCATGAAGATCCTGGTCGATGCCGGCAGCCGCGAGATCCTTGGCGCGGCGGTGCTGGGCGTGGGCGGCGACGAGGTGATTCATTGCATCCTCGACGCGATGTATGCGCGCGCGCCGTACACCGTGGTCCAGCGCGCCATGCACATCCACCCCACGGTGGCCGAGCTGATCCCGACCATGCTGGGCGAGCTGCGCCCGCTGGAACCGGCGGCATCGTGACCGGGCGGCGAGCCTGCCGCTGAACATGTCCACAACCCCGCTGGCCCAGGGCCCGTGTGACGACGCCGCGATCCGGGCCAGTCCCGGCGGGCCGCCCTGCGCCAGGGCCGACGAGCCGTGGGTGCTGGCCGCCACCATCCTGGCTTCGAGCATGGCCTTTATCGATGGCACCGTGGTCAACGTGGCGCTGCCCGCGCTGCAGAAGGACTTCGGCGCCAGCCTGAGCGGCATGCAATGGACGGTGGAATCCTATGCGCTGCTGCTGGCGGCGTTGCTGCTGGTGGGGGGCGCCGCCGGTGACCGCTTCGGGCGGCGCCGCGTCTTTGCGCTGGGCGTGGCGATCTTTGCTGCCAGTTCGGCATGGTGCGGCCTGGCCGGCAACATCGGCCACCTGATCGCGGCGCGTGCGGCGCAGGGCGTGGGCGCGGCGCTGCTGGTGCCGGGCAGCCTGGCATTGTTGTCGGCTTCTTTCGACGAAAGCCGGCGCGGCAAGGCCATCGGCACCTGGTCCGGCGCCACCGCCATGACCACCGCGCTAGGCCCGGTGGCGGGCGGCTGGCTGATCGAGCACCTGTCGTGGCGCGCGGCCTTCCTGGTCAACCTGCCACTGGCTGCGGCGGGATTGGTGATCGTGTTCTGGCGCGTGCCGGACAGCCGCGGCCCCAGGCAAGCGGGCGGCCTCGACTGGGCAGGCAGCCTGCTCGCCGCGCTGGGGCTGGGTGGCCTGGTCTATGGCCTGATCGAATCGCCAGTGCTGGGCTGGGGCCACCCTGCGGTGTGGATAGCGGCTGCCGCCGGCGCGTTTGCGCTTGGCCTGTTCGTGATCGTGGAGGCGCGCGTACCGAATCCTGTCATGCCGCCGGCGCTGTTCCGCTCGCGCGCCTTCCTGGGCGCCAACCTGCTCACCCTGCTGCTCTACGCCGCGCTGGGCGGCGGCCTGTTCTTCTTCCCGCTAAACCTGATCCAGGTGCAGGGCTATTCCTCGACGGCCGCCGGCGCCGCCCTGCTGCCCTTTATCCTGCTGATGTTCCTGCTCTCAGGCTGGGCCGGCGGGCTGGTGGACCGGCACGGCGCGCGCAAACCCCTGATCGTGGGCCCGCTGGTGGCGGCAGCGGGCTTTACCCTGTTCGCCCTACCCGCCAGCGGCGGCAGTTACTGGCTGACCTTCTTTCCCGCGGTGCTGGTGCTGGGCGTAGGCATGACGATCAGCGTGGCGCCGCTGACCACCACGGTCATGAATGCGGTGCCGCCGGGCGCGGCCGGTACCGCATCGGGCATCAACAATGCGGCGGCACGCGTGGCCACGCTGCTGGCGATTGCGGTGCTGGGGATTGTGATGGCGCGCGTGTTCGACCACCGGCTGGAGCGGGCGCTTGGCGAGCCGCCTGGTCAATCGCCGGCGGCCGTGGCCCTGCCGCCACAAGTGACACGCGCCGTGCTGGCACAACGCGGGAAGCTCGCTGCCATAGAGATCCCGGTGGTAGCGGATCCCCTGGCGCGGGCGGCCGTCCGCCAGGCGGTGGACAACGCGTTCGTGGCAGGTTTTCGCTGGGTCATGCTGCTCTCGGCGCTGCTGGCCGCCGGTGGGGCGGCCTGCGCCTGGCTGTTTCTGCGCCCGGCGGCGCCAACGCGGCCCGGTAATGCAAGCCCCTAGCGCCTAGCGCCTGGGTGCCGGCGCTGCGCGCTCGCCCAGGTACACAAGCAGCAGTTCGTCGACGGTCAGGCGCCGGAGCCGGGCTTCGCGGCTAATGGCACGCTCCAGTTCGGAGCGCTGGAAGGCTTCCACGCTCATGCCGACAGCGCGCGCGTGGCGCTCTGTGATCACCTTGAGCAGCGCCACCACTTCGGGGTTGTCGGCAAGAAAACGCTCGTGGGCTAGCTGCAGGCGTTCGGGAGAGAAAGTCATCGGGAGGGACCGCTTTGAGGTTGGTGGGGCACGGCTGCCGCGTCGGCTAACGCGGCACTGAACGGAACCGGCCGGGGCCGGATTGCGCGCCAGGGCCCGCGCATTACACCACAGTACGCGCGCCCCCCTCGGGCACGCGAGGCAAGAGCGGCAGGAGCCGGCAGCCCATGCACGCCGTTACTGCCTGGCGGTGTAGCGCTCCCGCTCCACGTAGCGCACCAGGTAGTTGCGGGTCTTGGCTTCGGTATCCCGGCTCACGCGGTCGGCGGCCTGGCGCGCGCCGTCGCGGCCATGCGAGGACACCATCTGCGCATCCAGGTACTCGCGAAATGCCGTGCGCATGGCGTCCAGCCGAGGCTGGCAGGCCTTGAGCGCGGAGGCGGCGAGATCCTGCGCCGAGGCGCGGCCGGACATGCCGGCATCGGCCTGGTCCTTGGCGCACGTGGTGTAAGCGGCGCGCAGCGATTGCCATTGCTCATTGGCTTCAGCGGAGGCTTGCGAATCGGCGGGCGCGTGCGAAGCACAAGCCGCGGCCAGCAAGGTAACAGGGATGAGGGCGAGAACGGATTTCATGTGTGATGGACTTATCTCGCGCGGCCGGGTTCCTGTCCAGATGAAACAGGTTGTTGCCAGGCGCCCACGCTTGTAGGACGCCGCGCCTCAAAATGCAGTCTCCGTCCTACAGCTATCTGCGAGATGGCTTTGTATATTTCTCCAGAAACGGTGGGAGTACGCCAGCTTTTCGGGAAAACCCGAGAGCAAGGTTAGCGGCGAGATTTCCAGTTTCTACAAGTGCCGATTACGCCTATCCTTTATGTGGGGTGCGTAGAGCGGCTCCGGGGTATCCGGTGCAGTGAGAGGTAAAACAATCAGGAGAGTGAGCATGGAACGCAGATCGTTTCTGACGGCAGGGGCTGGACTGGTGGTGGCAAGTTCAGGCCTGCTGGGGGCGTGTACCACCACACCCAATGCCCCCACCGACAAGGCGGCCAAGCGCCGCGAGATCGATGGCGGCGTGGACGGTACGCTCAACAAGCTGTACGAGACGGCGAAGGGTTCGCACGAACTTGCCAACCGCGCACGCGGCATCCTGGTCTTCCCCAACGTCATCTCGGCCGGCTTCTTCGTGGGCGGCGAATATGGCGATGGCGCACTGCGCGCGGGCGGCGCCAACCGCGGCTATTACCGTCTCATCACGGGCTCGTTCGGCTTTCAGTTCGGGGCACAGTCCAAGGCCGTCATCCTGATGTTCATCACGCAGGATGCATTCGACAAATTCGTCGCCAGCAGCGGCTGGACCGCCGGCGTGGACGCTACGGTCGCGCTGGCCAAGATTGGCGCCAATGGCGTGCTGGACACCAATACCGGCCAGCAGCCCATCGTTGGCTTCGTGGTCACCAACGCGGGCCTGATGGCCGGCGTGAGCCTGGAAGGCTCGAAGATCAGCAAGCTCGACATCTGAGACCACGCAGGGGGCCGGGTTGCGAAGGCAGCCCGGCCCCTGTCTTTTCCGGCCCTGCTGCCACTGCGCCGCCACACCGGCCAGACTCCTTCACGCATTGTTACCGCATCCGACACGCTAACCGGCTAGAATCGCTCCCTTTGGCCGAATTCCCATGTGGTTCAAGAATCTCCAGCTGCACCGTCTGTCCGCACCGTGGTCCCTCGCCGCCGACGAGGTCGAAGCCTGCCTGGCGCGCCACGCCTTCTTCCCCGGCACCAGCCTGGAAATGCAGACCCAGGGTTGGGCCTCGCCGCGTGAAAACGGCGCCCTGGTGCATCAGGTCGGCAAGCAGATGCTGCTGACCATGCGCACCGAGAAAAAGCTGCTGCCCTCCACCGTGGTCAACCAGGTCACCAAGGCGCGCGCCGCCGAGCTGGAAGAGCAGCAAGGCTTCAAGCCGGGGCGCAAGCAGATGCGCGAACTCAAGGAACAGATCACCGAAGAACTGCTGCCGCGCGCGTTCAGCATCCGCCGCGACACCCGCGTGTGGATCGATCCGGTCAACGGCTGGCTTGCCATCGACGCCGCCGCCCCCGCCAAGGCCGACGAAGTGCGCGGCTTGCTGT
Source organism: Cupriavidus sp. SK-3 (assembly GCF_000611145.1). NCBI lineage: Bacteria > Pseudomonadati > Pseudomonadota > Betaproteobacteria > Burkholderiales > Burkholderiaceae > Cupriavidus > Cupriavidus sp. SK-3. The sequence goes on from NZ_JFJV02000291.1 coordinate 48,126, forward strand.
TCAAGGCGATCGACCCGCTGCCGCTGGAAAACCTGCATGTGAACCAATCGCCGGTCGCCGCCATGACCGACTGGCTGGCCACCGACACGGCGCCGGCCGGCTTCACTGTCGACCAGGAGATGGAGCTGCAATCCAGCGCCGAAAGCAAGGCCACGGTGCGCTATGTGCGCCACCCGCTGGATGCCGAGGACCTTCGCCGCCATATCGCCGCCGGCAAGCGCTGCACGCGCCTGGCGATGACCTGGAACGACCGCGTCTCCTTCGTGCTGACCGAGTCGCTGACGATCAAGCGCGTGGCGCCGCTGGACGTGATCAAGGAACAAGCCGGCGCCAGCGCCAGCGATGAAGACGAGCGCTTCGACGGCGACTTCACCATGATGGCCGGCGAACTGGCCAATATGCTGTCGGATCTGACCGAAGCACTGGGCGGCGAACGCAAGGCCTGAGCCCGCGGGCCTGACGGAGAGGCCCAGGCTTGGCAGGCTTTGGCAAGCCTTAAACGGCACCGCCGCCCGGCGGTGCCGCGGCGTATCCCAGCAGCGCGCTGGCAGCCTGCGCCTCGCGGCGCACGGCAATCGCAATCGGCCCGTCCATCGTGGCATCGAAGCCACCCGTGGCGCCCAGTGCCGTGATGACCCCACAAATGCGGCCTGTGTAGTCGTACAACGGCGCGGCCACCGCGCTGATGCCCTTCAGGTTGGTATCCCGCACCACCGCGCACCCCGCTGCGCGCACGTCCTCTCGCAGCACCCCGATGGGATCGTCGCGGTCAAGCTGCGCGCGCAGCTCCGGCGCCGCTGCGGCGAGTTCTTCTTCCGCCATCGCGCGCACGCGCGGCTCGTCCAGCAGGCCCAGCAGCGTGCGCCCCGTGGCCGACCACAACATCGACAACACCGATCCCACGCGCACATTGACCGTCACCGGAAGCCCGGGCTCCTCGAAACGCACAATGGTCGGGCCCTTGTTCCCCATCACGGCCACGAAGCAGGTGACGTCGAGGCTCTCGCGCAGGCGGATCAGCGACGGCTCGGCGATCCGGACCGGATCCACCTGCCGCATCGCCGCCAGGCCGATCAGCATGGCCTCCACGCCGAGAAAATACTGCTGCGACCCCGACTCCTGCGCCACCAGCCCCTCATCGATCAGGCTGGCCAGGTAGCGGTGCACCTTGGCCGGGCTTTCCGCAATATGCGCGGCCAGCGCGGTCAGGCTGGCGCGCCCGCCGAGATTGGCCAGCCCCTTGAGCACGGTCATGCCGGTCTGCGCCGATTGCACGCGCTGCCGCCGTTCGCGCGCCGGCGGCTGCGCTGGCGACGCTGCGCCGTCCGGATCGTCTGGATCGAGTGTTGTCTTCATGGCGGGAGATTCTAGTGCGGTGCGGGCCGCCGCGTCAGGAACATTGGCACGGAGCCCGCAAACCCGCGTTAACCCGCATCCCAAGATTACGCAATGCGTATATCATTTACGCATAACGAAGTCGCAGAAGCAAACAGCCGCTACCGACGATAAAACGAGAAACAGGAGACAAGATGATCACAGTCCGCAAATGCATCGCCATGGGCCTGGCCGCCATCCCCTTGCTGGCGGCCACCGCCAGTGCGGAAACCGCCTTCCCGTCCAAGCCGGTCCGCTGGGTGGTGCCCTACGCGGCCGGCGGCGGATCAGATTTCCTGGCGCGCTCCATCGGCCAGGCGCTCTCCGCCCGGCTGGGCCAGCCGGTGGTGGTGGACAACAAGCCGGGCGGCAACACGGCGATTGCGGCCGCGGAAACCGCGCGCTCGCCGGCGGACGGCTATACGGTGCTGTCGGCGGACAACGGCACGCTGGTGTTCAACCCGGCGCTGTACAAGACCCTTTCCTACAATCCGGTCAAGGACCTGGCGCCCGTCACCCTGCTGGGCCGCTTTCCGATGATCCTGGTGGTCGGCCCCGGCATGAACGTCAGCAACGTGCAGGAGTTCATCGCCCGCGCCAGGTCCAAGGCCGGCGGCATCGACTACGCCTCGGCGGGTGCGGGCAGCCCGCACCATCTTGCGATGGAACTGCTCAAGGTGGAAGCCGGACTGAATATGGTCCACGCCCCTTATCGCGGCGCGGCGCCCGCGCTGGCCGACGTGGCCGGCGGGCAAGTCCCGGCCATGATGGTCGACCTTGCCGCGGGCGCGGGATTTATCAAGGGCGGCAAGGTCAAGGCGCTGGCCGTGGCCAACCCGACCCGCCTGCCCCAGTTGCCGGACGTGCCAACCTTTGCCGAGGCGGGCTACAAGAACGTGGAAGCCGCCGCCCTGGTCGGCATGGTGGTGCCGGCCGCGACGCCGCCGGACATCATCGCCACGCTGAACAAGCAGGTGGTGGCGGCCATCAAGGAGCCGGCCGTCAACAAGCGCCTGGTGGACTTCGGCGTGGAGCCGGTGGGCAACACGCCCGCGCAATACGCTGAACTGCTGCGCAGCGAGACCACGCGCTGGCACAAGCTGATCCGCGACCTGAAGATCACGCTGGACTGACCGCCGCGCCTTGTCGCGCAAGGACCCTGAAAAACGAACACCGGAGCAACAAGCATGGCCAACGTCACCCCCAACACACGCGCCTCGGGATGCCCCGTTGACCACAGCTTGCTGGCGGCGCAACGCACGCCTGGCGGTTGCCCGGTCAGCCAGGGCGCCGCCGGCTTCGATCCCTTCGAGGATGCCTACCAGCAGGACCCGCCCGAATACGTGCGCTGGGCGCGCGAACAGGAGCCCGTCTTCTACAGCCCGAAGCTGGGCTACTGGGTGGTGACGCGCTACGACGACATCAAGGCGATCTTCCGCGACAACCTGACGTTCAGCCCCTCCATCGCTCTGGAGAAGATCACGCCGACCGGGCCGGAGGCCAACGCCGTGCTGGCCTCCTACGGCTACGCTATGAACCGCACGCTCGTCAACGAAGACGAGCCCGCGCACATGCCGCGACGCCGCGTGCTGATGGAGCCTTTCACGCCGGAGGAACTCAAGCATCACGAGCCCATGGTGCGCAGGCTGGCGCGCGAGTATGTCGACCGCTTTATCGACGACGGCCGCGCCGACCTGGTCGACCAGATGCTGTGGGAAGTGCCGCTGACCGTGGCGCTGCATTTTCTCGGCGTGCCCGAGGAAGACATGGACCTGCTGCGCAAGTACTCCATCGCGCATACCGTCAACACCTGGGGACGGCCCAAGCCGGAGGAGCAGGTGGAGGTCGCGCATGCGGTGGGCAACTTCTGGCAGCTCGCCGGCAAGATCCTCGACAAGATGCGGCAGGACCCATCCGGGCCGGGCTGGATGCGCTACGGCATCCGCAAGCAGCAGGAGCACCCGGAGATCGTGACGGACTCCTACCTGCATTCGATGATGATGGCCGGCATTGTCGCCGCGCATGAAACCACCGCCAATGCGACGGCCAATGCCATCAAGCTGCTGCTGCAGCATCCGCGCGCCTGGCAGGAGATCTGCGAGGACCCGGGCCTGATCCCGAACGCGGTGGAAGAATGCCTGCGGCACAACGGCTCGGTGGCCGCCTGGCGGCGCCTGGCCACGCGCGACGTGCAGGTTGGCGGCGTGGACATTCCCGCCGGCTCCAGGCTGCTGATCGTGACGTCCTCGGCCAATCACGACGAGCGGCACTTCGCCGACGCGGACCTGTTCGACATCCGCCGCGAAAACGCCAGCGACCAGCTCACCTTCGGCTATGGCTCGCACCAGTGCATGGGCAAGAACCTGGCGCGCATGGAGATGCAGGTTTTCCTGGAGGAGCTCACGCGGCGCCTGCCCCATATGCGCCTGGTGGAACAGCGCTTCAGCTACGTGCCCAACACCTCGTTCCGCGGCCCCGAGCACGTGTGGGTGGAGTGGGACCCGAGGCAGAATCCCGAGCGCGCCGACCCTGCCTTGCTGGACGTACACGTGCCGGTACGCATCGGCGAGCCTTCGGGCCATGCCCTGAGCCGGCCGGTGGTGGTGGCTGGCGCGGCCCGAGCGGCCGAGGGCATCGTCAGGCTGCGGCTGGTATCGCCCGATGGCCGGCCGATGCCGCGCTGGACACCGGGCTCGCATATCGACGTGGAATGCGGCGATACCGGCCTGTCGCGGCAGTACTCGCTGTGCGGCGATCCGGACGACAGCGGCGCGCTGGAGATCGCCGTGCTGCGGGAAGCGCAAGGCCGCGGCGGCTCCGCATGGGTCCATGACAGCGTAAAGGCCGGCGACCGGCTGAAGATCCGCGGGCCGCGCAATCACTTCCGGCTGGACGAGAGCGCGGGCAAGCTGATCCTTATCGCCGGCGGCATCGGCATCACGCCCGTCAGCGCGATGGCGCGGCGGGCGAAGCTGCTCGGCATGGACTACGAACTGCACTACAGCGGCCGTTCACGCGCATCCATGGCACTGCTCGACGAACTGTCCGCGCTGCATGGCGATCGCCTGCATCTCTACGCCAGGGACGAAGGACGGCGCAACGATTTCGCCAGCCTGCTCGCGCATCCCGAGCCGGATACGCAGATCTACGCCTGCGGCCCGGCGCGCATGCTCGAAGCCCTGCAGCAAGCCTGCGCGGGCTGGCCCGAGGACGCGCTGCGGATCGAGCATTTCCAGTCCGCGCTGAGCACCCTGGACCCCGGCCAGGAGCAGGCCTTCGAAGCCGAGCTGAAGGACTCCGGCCTTGTCGTCACGGTGGCGCCCGGCCAGACCCTGCTGGCCGCGCTGCGCGCCGCCAACATCGACATGCAGAGCGATTGCGAGGAAGGCCTGTGCGGCTCGTGCGAAGTGCGCGTGCTGGCCGGCGAAGTGGATCATCGCGACGTGGTGCTCACCCGCGCCGAGCGCGAAGCCAATACGAAGATGATGGCGTGCTGCTCGCGCGCGAAGTGCACGCGGCTGGTGCTGGAGCTGTGAGCGGCGGCGCTTGTCCGCGCGCCGCCGTCTTTCGGCGAGTCGATCAGCCGCCCTGCTCCGCCACCAGCCTGGCGTCGATCGCACGCGCGCGCGCCACCGCCGGACGCGCGTTGATGCGGTCGATATAAGCCTGCACCACCGGCGTCGCCTCGACCAGCTTGAACATGGTGGTCCAGGTCAGCGCGGTGCCCCACAGCACATCGGCGGCGGTGAAGGTATCGCCCAGCAGGTAGGGCCCTTTTTCCAGCTGGCCGAGCAGCGTGCCGATCGTGGTGTCGTAGTCTCCATAGGGACACATCGCGCGCGGCGTCTCGCGCTGCTGCGAGCGGTCCACCAGCGCCGGCTCGAAGCACGAGCCGTAGAACGCCATCCAGCGCAGGTAAGGCCCGCGCAGCGGATCGGTCAGCGCGGGAGCGAGTCTTGCCTGCGGGAAGAGGTCGGCCAGGAAGATGAACACCGCAGTCTGCTCTGTCACCAGCGCGTCGCCATAAAGAATCGCCGGCACCTTGCCCATCGGATTGATGGCCAGGTAAGCCGGCTCGCGCTGCTCGCCGGCCTTCATGTTGAGCGGGTGGAGGCGATACGGCACGCCCAGTTCCTCGAGCAGGGTCAGTGCGCCGGTGGAACGCGTATTGGGCGAGTGGAACAGGGTGACTTCAGGCTGGGACATTGCGTGGGCTCCAGAGGGGGAAAGCAATCGGTGAAATCGGATCGGAAGATAGCGCGCTACAGGCTGGCGCCATCCACTTTCCTGGGCTGCAGTTGTGTCAGGTCGACGCCATCCAGGCAGCGCACATTGATGGCCGCCACGCGCGAGCCGTCCGGCATGCTGCCCAGCGCATAGGCCTCCACGCCGCAGGTCTCGCAGAAGCGATGGTCGATCACATGCTTGTTGAACTTGTAAGTGCGCGTGGCCTGCGCGCCGTCGGTCAGGGTGAACTTGTCCGCGGGGGTGAACGACCAGATGAACCCGCGCTTGCTGCATAGCGAGCAATTGCACTCGATGGCGCCAGCCAGGTCGATGTCCACTTCATAGCGTACAGCGCCGCAATGGCAGCCGCCGGAGTAACGGGATTCTGGCATGGTTGTCTCCGATATCATGGCGCTTTGCCGAAGCCCGTAGTCTTGCACCGATCCTCATGTCCAGATTGGAAAAACGCGACACGCATGCACCCGTCACCGCCGAGCCCAAAGGCATCGTCGACCCGCGCGGCACCGGGTGCCGCATCCGGCTCGGCCGCTATCTGCCATCCGAGGCGCTGGCGCCCTTTGTCGAGCACTACTGGATCGTCGAGTGGAACCTGGAGGGCCACGCGCCGGAGGTGCAGCGAGTGCTGCCCTATCCGAACGCCAACCTGGTGTTCGACCACGGACAGACGGCGATTTTCGGCGTGGTGCGCGGTGTCTTCGACCGCAAGCTCGAAGGCGCCGGCCATGTGCTCGGCGTGCGCTTTCGCGTGGGCGGCCTGCGCCCCTTTCTGGATGAGCCGATGTCGGCGTTGACCGATGGCACGCGCCCGGCGCGCCCTCTGCTGCAGTGCGACGAACGCCACGCGGAAGCACTGGTGCTCGATGCCGGCAGTGACGAGGCCATGGTGAGCGCCGCCGAATCCCTGCTGTCCGGCGCATTGCCCGCGCCAGACCCGGCCGTGGAGCAACTGCAACGCGTGGTGGCGCATGCCGCCAGCGCGCAGGGCCCGGCCGGCGTGGAAGCGCTGGCGCAATACGCCGGCGTGGGCGTGCGCGCCCTGCAGCGCCTGTTCCAGGAATATGTGGGCGTGTCGCCCAAATGGATGCTGCGGCGCTATCGCCTGCAGGAAGCGGCATGGCGGCTGGCGCGCGGCGAGCCGGTCGGCCTTGCCCAGCTCGCCGCGGATCTTGGCTATTTCGACCAGGCCCACCTGACGCGCGATTTCACCAAGCTGGTCGGGGTTTCGCCGGGCGACTACCAGCGCTCGCAAAACACGTCGGCAAACCGCCGCTGAGCGCCACGGCGGCGCAAACCTTGTCACCCGGCGCCGCCGATGTGTTCCGCCAGGTAATCGATCAGCACCCGCACCTTCGGTGGCAAAAAACGATTGGGCGGATATAGCAGCCATACCGAACCCACATAGGCGCGCGCCTGCAGCTCCCAGTCGGCCAGCACCTGCACCAGCTCGCCACGCTGCAACGCGCCGGCCGCGGCGAAATCCGGCAGGTTGGCGACGCCGAAGCCCTGCTGCGCCGCCTCAAGCCGCGCGCCGGCGTGGTTCGCGATATAGCGCCCCCGCACCTCCACGGTCTGCGTCTCGGTGTCCCTGCGAAACCGCCAGCGGTTGTCGTCGGCGGTTTCGCCAAGGTACAGGCAATCGTGCTGCGCAAGCTCGCGCGGATGCGCCGGCGTGCCGCGCGCGCGCAGGTAAGCCGGCGAGGCGCACAGCACCCAGCGCACCGTGCCCAGGCGCCGGCCCGCAAGGCCGGGCGGCGGGTGCCCGGTCAGGCGGATCACCAGATCGAGATCGTCATCGAGCGGATCGACCTCGTGGTCGGTGAACAGCAACTGGAGATCGATCTCCGTGTACGCGCGCAGGAAACCCGGCACGAGCGGATGGATCACCGTCTTCGCAAACGCGGTCGGCGCGCTCACGCTGACCCGGCCTTGCGGCCGGCCCACCAGGTGACCGGCCGCATCCATCGCCCCCGACGCGGCGCTCACCACGTCGCGGCAGTACCGGTACACCTGCGCACCCGACTCCGTTACACGCACCTTGCGGGTCGAGCGCTCCAGCAGGCGGGTCGCCAGGGCTTCCTCCAGGCGCTTGATCTGGCGACTGACCGTGGAAGGCGTGCTGCCAAGCTGGCGCGCGGCGACCGAAAAATTGCCAGCATCGACAACGCGCGCAAACACCGCCATGTCGGGCAGCAAGGCGAAAAGTTCGGTTGGGTTCATATGGCGTGATCGCGGCCGGCGCACTGGATTAATGCATCTGTGACATAAAGGCTTTGCACATCGACCCGATTATCACCGTGGATGCAAAGTTCGACAATGCAGGATCCATCGATCGAGAACCGCCATGCCTGCTCAAAAACGCTTCCTCCTGCTGTCCGACCTGATGCTGCTCGCGGTTGCCGTGGTTTGGGGCAGCAGCTACGGCATGGTCAAGAGCGCGCTCGTGTTTTATCCCGTACTGGGCCTGCTGGCGTTGCGCTTCGGCATCACCTTCCTGGTGTTGTCGCCCACGCTGGGCAGGCTGCGCCACGCCGACGCCGCCACGATGCGCGCCGTGCTCGGCACCGGCGTGCTGCTGCTGGCCATCTTCCTGTGTGAGACGTTCGGCGTGCTGCTCACGCGCGCATCCAACGCCGCCTTCCTGATCAGCTTGTGCGTGGTGCTGACGCCGCTGGTCGAATGGCTGCTGCTCAAGCGCAGGCCGGGCGCCATCGAATGGGCTGCGGTGGCGCTCTCGCTACTGGGCGCATGGTTGCTGGCCGGCGACGGCGAGTTCGTCCTCAATCCCGGCGATGGACTGATCCTGGCCGCCGCGGTGTTGCGGGCGTTGATGGTATGCGTGACCAAGCGCGTGATGCGCGCGGCGCCGATGCCGGCGCTGACGATGACGGCTGTGCAATCTGGCGTGGTGGCGGCAGGCAGCGTGGCCGTGGCGCTGGTCCTGATGCCCGCGCAGTGGCAACCCATCCCTTCGATCTCCGGCCACGGGGCATTCTGGGGCACCGTGCTGTACCTGGTGATCGCCTGCACGCTGTTCGCGTTCTTCGCGCAGAACTACGCCATCAAGCGCAGCAGCCCGACACGCGTGGCCCTGCTGATGGGCAGCGAACCCGCGTTTGGCGCGCTGTTCGCAAGTTTGTGGCTGGGGGAAAGGATCTCGGCCACCGCGTGGACCGGCGGTGGGCTGATCGTGGCGGCATCGCTGCTGGCCACGGTGCGCTGGCGCAAGCCGGCCGAGGCAGAGGTAGCGCAGGCCGCGCAGGCCTGACGCCCACGCTCAGCCGCGCCAGTCATCGTTCGCGGCGGCGATGGCCGCAAACTCTGTTGCGCGGGGTTGGATTGCCTTCATCCCGATACGGGACCAAAACAAAAAAGCTCCCGAGGGAGCTTTTTTGTTCATGCGTCACGCCCTACCGCGCGGGACTACAAGACAACGGCTCTCAATCCCAGGACAACGCCCCACCCGTCTGATACTCGATCACACGCGTCTCGAAGAAGTTGCGTTCCTTCTTCAGGTCGATCATCTCGCTCATCCACGGGAACGGGTTTTCCTCGTTCGGGAACAGCTGCTCCAGGCCGATCTGCTGGCAGCGGCGGTTGCAGATGAAGCGCAGGTAGCCCTTGAACATCGGCGCGTTCAGGCCCAGCACGCCGCGCGGCATGGTGTCCTCGGCGTAGCGGTACTCGAGGTCCACGGCCTTCCTGAACAGCGCGGTGATCTCTTCCTTGAACTCGGCGGTCCACAAGTGCGGGTTCTCGAGCTTGATCTGGTTGATCAGGTCGATGCCGAAATTGCAGTGCAGCGATTCGTCGCGCAGGATGTACTGGTACTGCTCGGCGGCGCCGGTCATCTTGTTCTGGCGGCCCATCGCCAGGATCTGCGTGAAGCCCACGTAGAAGAACAGGCCTTCCATGATGCAGGCGAACACGATCAGCGACTTGAGCAGCTTCTGGTCGTTCTCCGGCGTGCCGGTCTTGAAGGCCGGGTCGGTCAGCGTGTCGATGAACGGGATCAGGAACTCGTCCTTGTCGCGGATCGACTGCACTTCGTGGTACGCGTTGAAGATCTCGGCTTCGTTGAGGCCGAGCGATTCCACGATGTACTGGTAGGCGTGCGTGTGGATCGCTTCCTCGAAGGCCTGGCGCAGCAGGTACTGGCGGCATTCCGGCGCGGTGATCTGGCGGTAGGTGCCCAGCACGATGTTGTTGGCGGCAAGCGAGTCGGCGGTGACGAAGAAGCCGAGGTTGCGCTTGATGATGCGGCGCTCGTCTTCGGTCAGGCCGTTCGGGTCCTTCCACAGCGCGATGTCGCGCGACATGTTGATTTCCTGCGGCATCCAGTGGTTGGCGCAGCCGGCCAGGTATTTTTCCCAGGCCCACTTGTACTTGAACGGCACCAGCTGGTTGACGTCGGTCGAGCCGTTGATGACGCGCTTGTCGGCGGCATTCACGCGGCGGTCCGTCGGCGCGTCGGACGCCGGCAGGTTGCCGAGGATACCCGTGCCGGCCGGCTGCGTGGCGGCCGGCGGCAGCACGCCGTGCTGGTCGACAGAGCGTGCGGCGGCAGGCGTGGCAGTGGGGTTCGGCGCGGGCTGCGGGGCAGCCTGCGGGGTGGCTTGAACGTCGTCGTCCCAGCTCAGCATGGTGTGGTTCTCCGTGGAATGCTTTGGTTTGCCGTGGCCCCCCCCCCCCCCCGCCCCCCCCCCCCGCGGGGGGGGGGGGCGGGGGGGGGGGGGGGCCGGCAGGTAATGACTTACTGGCAGGCTTCGCACTCGTCGAAGCCTGCGTCGCCCGGGCGCATCGTGCAGACCGCGCCTTCGGCTTCCGGCATGGCCGGTGCGGAGGCGGCGGCCTGGTCGATGCCGGCGGCGCCGATGCCACCGTCGCTACCCGACGACACGGCATTCAGCGAGCCGCGCGACACGGTGGATTTCTCCACGTGGGTGGCTGCCATCGTGCGCAGGTAGTACGTGGTCTTCAGGCCGCGCAGCCAGGCCAGCTTGTAGGTGTCGTCCAGCTTCTTGCCCGAGGCGCCGGCCATGTAGATGTTCAGGGACTGGGCCTGGTCGATCCACTTCTGGCGGCGGCTGGCGGCTTCCACCAGCCAGCTCGGCTCGACTTCGAAGGCCGTTGCGTAGATATCGCGCAGGTCTTGCGGGATGCGGTCGATGCGGGCCAGCTTGCCGTCGAAATACTTCAGGTCGGCGACCATCACTTCGTCCCACAGGCCGCGCGCCTTCAGGTCGCGCACCAGGTAGTCGTTGACCACCGTGAACTCGCCCGACAGGTTGGACTTGACGTACAGGTTCTGGAAGGTCGGTTCGATGCAGGCCGACACGCCGATGATGTTCGAGATCGTTGCCGTCGGCGCGATCGCGATGCAGTTCGAGTTGCGCATGCCGTGCTGCTTGATGCGCGCGCGCAGGCTGTCCCAGTCCATGGTCGAGGAGTGATCCACTTCCAGGTAGCCGCCGCGCTCTTCGGCCAGCAGCTTGAGCGAGTCCTGCGGCAGGATGCCGCGATCCCACAGCGAGCCTTCATAGGTGCTGTAGCGGCCGCGTTCCTCGGCCAGCTCGCTGGAGGCGCGATAGGCGTAGTAGCACACCGCTTCCATCGAGGTGTCGGCGAACTGAACGGCGGCGTCGCTGGCGTACGGCAGGCGCAGCATGTGCAGGCAGTCCTGGAAGCCCATGATGCCCATGCCGACCGGGCGGTGGCGCAGGTTGGAGGTGCGGGCCTTCTCGACGGCGTAGTAGTTGATGTCGATCACGTTGTCGAGCATGCGCATCGCGGTGCGGATGGTCTTCTCGAGCTTGGCGTGGTCGAGCACCTGGGTGCCGTCGGCCTGCTGCTTCAGGTGGGCCACCAGGTTCACCGAACCCAGGTTGCACACGGCGATTTCGCTGTCGTTGGTGTTGAGCGTGATTTCCGTGCACAGGTTGGAACTGTGCACCACGCCCACATGCTGCTGCGGGCTGCGGATGTTGCAAGGATCCTTGAAGGTGATCCAGGGATGGCCGGTCTCGAACAGCATGCCCAGCATCTTGCGCCACAGCTGCATGGCGGGGACCTTCTTGAACAGCTTCAGCTCGCCATTGGCGGCCTTGGCTTCATAGCCCAGGTAAGCGGTTTCGAAAGCCTTGCCGACCAGGTCGTGCAGGTCCGGGCAGGTGGCGGGCGAGAACAGGGTCCACTCGCCGCCTTCCATCACGCGCTTCATGAACAGGTCGGGAATCCAGTTCGCCGTGTTCATGTCGTGGGTGCGGCGGCGGTCGTCGCCGGTGTTCTTGCGCAGTTCGAGGAATTCCTCGATGTCCAGGTGCCAGGTCTCCAGGTAGGCGCAGACCGCGCCCTTGCGCTTGCCGCCCTGGTTGACCGCCACGGCGGTGTCGTTCACCACCTTCAGGAACGGCACCACGCCTTGCGACTTGCCGTTGGTGCCCTTGATGTGCGAGCCGAGGGCGCGCACATTGGTCCAGTCGTTGCCCAGGCCGCCGGCGAACTTCGACAGCAGCGCGTTTTCCTTCAGCGCTTCGTAGATGCCTTCCAGGTCGTCCGACACGGTGGTCAGGTAGCACGACGACAGCTGCGAGCGGCGGGTGCCCGAGTTGAACAGGGTCGGCGTGGACGACATGAAGTCGAACGACGACAGCAGCTGGTAGAACTCGATGGCGCGTGCTTCGCGGTCCTTCTCGCCCAGTGCCAGGCCCATCGCCACGCGCATGAAGAATGCCTGCGGCATTTCGATGCGGGTTTCCTCGATGTGCAGGAAGTAGCGGTCGTACAGGGTCTGCAGGCCCAGGTAGTTGAACTGGAAGTCGCGCTGGGCGTCCAGTGCCGCGCCCAGGCGGGCCAGGTCATAGGTGGCCAGCTTCTCGTCCAGCAGCTCGGCTTCGATGCCGCGGGCGATGAACTTGGGGAAGTACTCGGCGTAGCGCGACACCATTTCGGTCTGGGTGACTTCGGCGCCCAGGATTTCCTTGCGGATGGTGTGCAGCAGGATACGCGCGGTGACCTGGCTGTAGGCCGGGTCCTTCTCGATCAGGGTACGCGCGGCCAGGATGGCGGAGTCGTAGACCTGGGTCATCGGCACGCCGTCGTACAGGTTCTTCAGCGTTTCCTTCAGGATCGGCTCGGCGCTCACGGCGTCGCCAAGGCCCGAGCAGGCGTTGTCGATCAGGCCATGCAGCGCGTTCAGGTCCAGCACGCGGGCCACGCCGCCATCGGTCACGTTGAACGTGACGCCGCCTTCCTGCACGCGGGCGACTGCCTGGGCATTGGCCTGGGCGCGCTCCTGGGTACGCTTTTCACGGTACAGCACATAGGAGCGGGCCACTTCATGCTCGCCCGAGCGCATCAGCGCCAGTTCCACGTGATCCTGCACGTCCTCGATATGGAAGGTGCCGCCGTTGGGGCGGCTGCGCAGCAGGGCGCGGACCACGTTCTGGGTCACTTGCTCGACCACTTCGCGCACACGCGCCGAAGCGGCACCCTGCCCGCCGTTGACGGCGAGGAAGGCCTTCGTCACCGCCACCGAGATCTTGCTCGGCTCGAACGCCACAACGGCACCGTTGCGGCGGATGATCTTGTAATCCTGGTAGCTGCCAGCGCCGGCAGTAGCGGGGCTCGACTGCGCGTTCGCTGCTGCACCGGCGGCGGCGGCGCCGGTGGAAATGTCGTTCTGGGCTGTCTGCATGAGGAACTCCTGTTCTGACCCGTGTTTTATGAGTGACAAAGAGTCCCGGGCAAAATGCGCAAAAAGGCTCTGACACGCCGGCCGGTCTTACCCGGGAGGGCGCGCTGCTTTGCTGGATTCTGCTGGGACTCTTGTGATGCGCCGGCCCTTCGGCGGACCGCAGCCATTGCTGCGGCGGAAACTGCACACCTAGGCCGGCTCCCCGAAAGCACCACTAGATCTAGTGGTCGATGCGAAAAACTGGACTAAGTATAGTGAAATGGGGCGGATTCACCAGTCTTGACAAGCGCTTTTTTGGCGCGATTTCCGGTGCGGGCGCAGCATGCGGCGCTGCGCCATACCCGCCAACCCAAGCGACTCAAGGGATCCCGCCCGACGGTGCGTTACCGCACTGTGACGCGAAATTTTTTTGATTGGGCTGGCCACTCCGATAGGCGCGGACTTTATCAGGGTTTTCCCCAGATTCACGCTATCCCCCAGGCCCCGCAATTGAGGCTTGCTTCAAGGCTGGTCTTTGCGGTAAGGCAACTGCCCCGGAGCCACGCCAGCGGCGGCGGCAAAGCCGGCCCAGTCGAAATGCGGGCCGGGATCGGTCTTGCGTCCGGGTGCGATATCGCTGTGCCCCGCCACCGCGCGCACCGGATAAGCGCCGAGCAGGGCACGCACCAGCGCGGAGGTGGTGTGGTATTGGGCCAACGCGAAAGGCTGGTCGTCGCTGCCTTCAATTTCGATGCCGATGGAAAAGTCATTGCAACGCGGCCGGCCGAAGAATTCGGACTGCCCGGCATGCCAGGCCCGGTCCAGGCAGGAAACGAACTGGACCAGTTCGCCCTCCCGCGTCACCAGGAAATGCGCCGAAACCCGCACCTGATGGATCGTCGCGAAGAAAGGATGGCGGGACGGGTCGAGGCGGTTCTGGAAGAAGGCCTCGATATCGCCGCTGCCGAACTGTCCCGGCGGCAGGCTGATATTGTGGATCACCACCAGGTCGACCGGCATGTGCGCGGGCCGGGCGTCGAAGTTGGGCGATGGAACGCGGCGCGCCGCGGGCACCCAGCCGGCCGGATCCGGGTGGAATCCAGGCCCGGGCGCGAACTTGCCGTTGTCGTGCTCAGGCATCGCGCTCTCCATCGGCGGCCAGCAGCCCACCCATCGGGCCGTCGCGCCTCGCTTCGCTGGCGTCGGCACCGTCGGCCGCGTCGTCGCGGCCCTCGCGGATGCCAAGTTGCTGGATGCGGTAGCGCAATTGCCGGAAACTCAGGCCCAGCAGCGGCGCGGCGGCGGTGCGGTTGAAACCGGTCTGCTGCAGCGCCTGCAGGATCAGGTCGCGCTCAAGCGCTTCCAGGCGACCGGTCAGGTCGATCGGGAATGTCGCGCGGCAAGCCGCTCCCGCCCCTTCGCCCAGGCTTGGCGCCGCGGGCTGCGAAAGCGCAGCCGCGTGCACGCCGGATCGGGATTCCGGCGGCGCTTCATGCTGGATATCTGGCCTGAGACCGGACGGCGCTGCCGGCGCAGCAGGCAGCGGCGGTGGCGCGCCGGCCCCTGGGTAGGCAACAGGCGCCGCCCAGGGCGCCGCATCCGCCGAAGACACAGAGGCAGGCGGGCGCGGCAAGGCCGAATACCCCGTGCCAGCGTCCAGCGGGCCAAGGTCGTCCACCTCGATGGTTTCGCCTTCCGCGAAGGCGTAGGCCCGCTCCAGCAGGTTCTCCAGTTCGCGCACGTTGCCGGGGAACGAATAGTCGGACAGGCGTTGCAGTGCGGCCGCCGAAAGCCGCTTGGGATGGGGATCGCCGTAGCGCACCGCCAAG
Source organism: Cupriavidus sp. SK-3 (assembly GCF_000611145.1). NCBI lineage: Bacteria > Pseudomonadati > Pseudomonadota > Betaproteobacteria > Burkholderiales > Burkholderiaceae > Cupriavidus > Cupriavidus sp. SK-3. The sequence continues at coordinate 63,249 of NZ_JFJV02000291.1, forward strand.
TGCTCCAGGATGGCGCCCGCCAGCACCGGGATATCTTCGTGCCGTTCGCGCAGCGTCGGCACGCGCAGCGCCAGCACGTTGATCCGGTAGAACAGATCCTGGCGGAACTGGCCGGACGCGACCATCGCGGAGAGATCCTTGTGGCTGGCGCACAACACCCGCACATCCACGCTCTCTTCGCGGCTCGCGCCGATCTTGCGCACGCGCCGCTCCTGCAGCACGCGCAGCAGCTTGACCTGCATCGCCAGCGGCAGATCGGCCACTTCGTCGAGCAGCAGCGTGCCGCCGTTGGCGGCCTGGAAGAAACCGCCGCGCTCGGCGTCGGCGCCCGTGAAGGCCCCCTTCACATGGCCGAAGAACTCCGATTCCATCAGGGTTTCGGGGATGGCGCCGCAATTGACCGCGATAAAGGGATGCGCGGCGCGCGCGCTCACCGCGTGGATGGCGCGCGCGGCGCGCTCCTTGCCGCTGCCGGACTCGCCGCTGATCACGATCGGCGCCATGCTGCGCGCCAGCCGCGACAGCGAGCGGCGCACCTCGTGCATGGCCGGCGAATGGCCAGGCAGCAGGCTGGCCGCGCGGTCCGCGCTCTCCCGTACGGCCGCGCCGGCGCCCTCGGCGCCGTCACGCTGCTGGCGTCCCAGCGCATTGAGGATCAGGCTGCGCAACTGGTCCAGCGAGACCGGCTTGGCGATGTAGTCGAACGCGCCGGCCTTGAGCGCCTCCACGGCGTTGTCGGCGCTGCCGTAGGCGGTGATCACGGCGACCGGCACCCGTTCCGGCGCACTCGATAGCTGGCGCACGATATCGATGCCAAGCCCGTCGCCGAGCCGCATGTCGGTCAGCACCAGGCTATAGCGGCGCGCGGCGAGCTGCTGGCGCGCCTCCGCCAGCGAGCCAGCCAGCACCACGTCGTGCCCCATGCGGCGGATCGAGATATCGAGCAGTTCTCGCAGGTCGGCCTCGTCGTCGATGACGAGAATCGGATCGGGGCCTGGCGTCTTGAGGAGCATGGGTCTGCGTCTGGCGGTCTGGCGAAGTGGAATTGGTGCATTGGCGCGCGGCGGCCTGGCTGACGGCCTGGCGAACCGTTCGCGGCGGCAGCGCGGCTCAGCCGCCCGCGTTGTCCGGCGCGTCGATGCGCAGGGTCAGGACAAAGGCCTTGGCCGGCAGTGTATCGCGTGCCGCGGGCGCCAGCATGCCGGTCTGCGCCAGCAGCGCGTCAAGCGAAATCGTACCGTAGCGTACCTGGGCGTCGTTGGCGCCGCATAGCTCGCGCGCCATGAACAGGCCCAGGCCGGTGCCCTGGGCGTTGCTGGTAAAGAATGGCTCGAACAGCGTGCGCTGGTGCTCGCGCGACACCTCGACGCCATCGTTCCAGATGATCAGCTCCACGTGGTGCTGGTCCAGCGCGTGGGCCAGCAGCCGGATCGCGCCGGGCAGGCGGCTGCAATAGCGCCAGGCGTTGTCGAGCAGGTTGCCAAGCACCTGCTGCAGCTGCGACGGATCGAAGATGACCGGGCGCGCTACATCCACCGTGAGCCGCACCGCATTGGCGTTGATCTCCGCCGGCCGCGGCACGCGCCGCGCGCCGACCGGATCGTCGTTGGCGGAGCGCGAGCGCATCTCCAGCCGCCAGCGGCTGATGATCTCGGGCAGGGCCTGGTTCAGGTCCACGGCGGAGCGCTCGGTGCGCGGGCGGCGCGACATCTGCAGCACGTCCGACACCACCTGGTCGAGCCGGCGCACATTGTCGTGGATGATGCGCAGCAGCCGGGTATCCACATCGCCTTCGGGCCGCCCCGCCTCGCCGGGACGCACGCCCCGGCGGCTGGTCTCGGCCAGCAGTTCGCTGGCCTGGCTGATGGCCGCCAGCGGATTGCGGATCTGGTGCGCCACGCTCGCCACCAGCCGCCCCATGGCGGCCAGTTTTTCCTGTTGCACCTGCTCGGCGATGCGTTCCCAGCTCTCGATGTGGACCAGCACCGTGTCGCGCATCTCGCTGCGCAGCAGGGCCTCATCCTCCGGGCGCCAGGCCATGGCCTCGCTCTGCGCGATGGCCAGGCGCAGCCGCGCCGCCGCCTCGGGCGACAGGTCGTTCCAGGTGCCGGTGTTCATGGCGTTCTGCGCCCCGAGCGAGACCGACAGCGAGGAAGCAAAGGTCGAGCGCAGGCTGGCCAGCCCCGGCAGCAGGAAGCGCAGCCGCAGCCGCGTATGCAGGATGGGGCCCCGGCCCGAGGAGGGCCGCGAAGGCAGCGGCAGCAATTGCAGGATGCGCGGCGCGTCATCCTTGCTGCGCACCCAGTCGCGCAGCATCTCCATCAGCGGCTGCAGGCGGGGAATCTGGCGCAGGTCGAACAGTGCGTCACGCCCGGTGGCCGGCGTGGACGCCTGCTTGCCCCGTTCGGCGGGCTGCACGCCCAACAGCACCACCGCGGCCGGGTTGGCCGCCACCACCACGCCGTTGGCACGCAGCAGCATCACGCCATCCTGCATGTCGTTGACCATCAGCCGGTTGACCAGCTGCTGCAGGCGCAGCTCCTGCTCGCGCGCCAGCGCCAGCCGCTCCTGCGCAAGCTGGCGGTTGGCCAGCAGGTACATCAGCGAGGCCGCGATCATGAAGACCAGGCCATACAGACCCGAGCCCAGCAGGCCAGTGTCCGCCTGGCGCAGCAGCAGGGTCTGCGCAAAGGGGGCGCTCATCACCACCAGCGCCGAGACCGCCGCGGTGAATAGCGCGAACAACAGGCTGGTGAGCGCGCCGGCCTGCAGCGCCGGCAGCAGGAAGATCATGGCCAATCCCTCGCCGCGGTGGCCCTGCGCGAGAAAAATCAGGCCCAGCAGGACAAGGTCGGCCAGCACCTGGAAGCGCACCCGCAGATGAAAACCGCGGCGCCACCACAGCGTCGCGATCACCATCGCCAGCGCCACCCCGGCATACGGCACGGCCAGCGGCAGCGCGGCCAGGCCGTTGCCCAGCCCCTGCGCGGCCCGCTCGGTATCGCCGCGCTGCGCCGGCAGCCAGGCGTAACCCAGCAGCAGCGCGGCCACCGCCAGCCGCGTCCAGCTGAAATAGCGCAGCAGGCGCCAGTGGAATTCGGGAGGCTCCAACTGGCGCCATAGTGCGGCGACGCCGTGCCAGGCATTCAGGCGGGACCAGAACGAGATGCTACCGTTCATGTGGCCGGGCTGTCAGGATCGCTGTCGGCAGGCAGGTGGGCGCGCCGGCAGTAGTGCAGGCCGCGATAGGCGATCGCTTCGCCCAGCGGCAGGTGCACGCCGCATTGCGCGCACTGCACCATGGGTTCCTGCGCGGGCTGGGTGCGGCCTTGCGACCCTTGCGCGGAACCATGCCGGGCCGCGCGATCCCCCCGCTGGCGCGCCTCGGCGCGCTGGCGAAGCCACCAGAAGAAGCCCAGCACCACGGCCAGGACCAGGAAGATGCGTGCCATGCCGGCCTCAGAGTCGGTGCAGGATGACTTCGATGACAAAGCGGCTGCCGACATAGGCCAGCAGCAAGATGCCGAAGGATGCGATCACCCAGCGCAGCGCGGTGCGCCCGCGCCAGCCATAAAAGGTACGACCGGCCAGGATGCCGGCGAACATCGCCCACGACAGCAGCGCGAAGACGGTCTTGTGATCGAGCCGGAAGGCCCGTCCGAACAGTTGCTCGGAGAACAGCAGTCCCGACAGGATCGTCAGCGTCAGCAGCACGAAGCCGGCGCCGATAAGGCGGAACAGCAGTTTTTCGAGCGTCAGCAACGGCGGCAGCAGGTCCAGCCAGCGGCCGATCCATTGCGCCGGCTCGCTGGCCTGGCCGATCTGGGGCGAGCGGTTGAAACCGTGCAGGCGGCGTTCGGCCAGCAGCATCAGGAAAGCATGGAAGGCGGCCAGCGTGAACAGGCCGTAGGCCACGTTGGCGATGATGAAGTGCAGCTTGAACAACGGCCGCGCCGCATAGCCCAGGATCTGCGCACCGGGAAAGGCCAGCGGCATCAGGCTGGCCAGCATCGCCACCGGGATCACGATCAGGCCGAGGCCGGCCAGCGAGAAGAAGAAGCTCTCGATCCAGTAGATGCCCACGCCCAGCCACAACATGGCCGACAGCGCGAAGGCAAAGCCGAACACCATGCGGTCAGCCGGGAAAATGGTTTCGTGCAGCAGCAGGCCGTGGCTTGCCACCGCAGCCAGCATCAGCACATGCCACCAGGCCGGGCGTTCCTCGCCGCGTCCGCCGGCGCCCCCGCCGCCCTGCAGCAGCACGGTGGTCGCCGCGCCCCCGATGGCGCCGCCGGCGCCGGCAGCCGATAGCTGCGGGTTGCGCGTCGCCCAGCCGTGATAGGCCAGGCCGCAATAGAGAAGTGCCGTCAAGGCATACAGTACAATGGCCATTTGCACAGTTTACCTTAGCGCCCCGTCCCGGTGGCGCCCCGCTTGAGCCGGGTCCCGAGCCCGCATCAAGCCTCGATCAAGCCCTATCCCCCGGACTTCTGCCATGCTGGACAATCTCACTCAACGCCTGGCGCGGGTCGTAAAGACCATGCGCGGCGAGGCTCGCCTGACCGAAGCCAATACCGCCGAAATGCTGCGCGAGGTGCGCCTGGCCATGCTGGAGGCCGACGTCGCCCTGCCCGTGGTGCGCGAATTCATCGCCCGCGTGAAGACAAAGGCACTCGGCGAAGACGTGGTGTCCAGCCTGACGCCGGGCCAGGCCCTGGTGGGCGTGGTGCAGCGCGAGCTGACCGCCGTCATCGGTGGCGAGGAAAGCCTGGCCGCCGGCGACAAGAGCGGCGAGCTGAACCTCGCGGTGCAGCCGCCCGCCATCATCCTGATGGCCGGCCTGCAGGGCGCGGGCAAGACCACCACCGTGGGCAAGCTGGCCAAGTGGCTCAAGGAAAACAAGAAGAAGAAAGTGCTGACGGTGTCGTGCGACGTGTACCGTCCCGCCGCTATCGCCCAGCTCAAGACCGTGTCCGAGCAGGTCGGCGCGGATTTCTTCCCCTCCGAGCCGGACCAGAAGCCAGTGGACATCGCCCGCGCGGCGGTTGACTGGGCCCGCAAGCATTATCACGACGTGCTGATCGTCGATACGGCAGGCCGCCTGGGTATCGACGAAGCGATGATGCAGGAAATCGCCGCGCTCCACGCCGAGATCAAGCCGGTCGAAACCCTGTTCGTGGTCGACGCCATGCTGGGCCAGGACGCGGTCAACACCGCGCGCGCCTTCCATGACGCGCTGCCGCTGACCGGCGTGGTGCTGACCAAGCTGGACGGCGATGCGCGCGGCGGTGCCGCGCTGTCGGTGCGCCACATCACCGGCCGCCCGATCAAGTTCGTCGGCGTTGGCGAAAAGCTCGATGGCCTGGAGCCCTTCTACCCCGATCGCATGGCCCAGCGGATCCTGGGCATGGGCGACATCCTCGCCCTGGTCGAGGAAGCCCAGCGCGGCGTGGACATGGAAGCCGCCGAGAAGCTGGCCAAGAAGATCAAGAAGACGGGCGACTTCGACCTTGAAGACTTCAAGGCCCAGATCGGCCAGATGAAGAAGATGGGCGGCCTGGGCAGCCTGGTGGACAAGCTGCCGGCGCAATTCGCCCAGCAAGCCCAGGGCGCCAATATGGACGTGGCGGAAAAGCAGGTGCGCCGCATGGAAGGCATCATCAACAGCATGACCGCCGCCGAACGCGCCAAGCCGGAACTGATCAAGGCCAGCCGCAAGCGCCGCATTGCCACCGGCGCCGGCGTGCCGGTGCAGGAAGTCAACCGCCTGCTCAACCAGTTCGACCAGATGCAGAGCATGATGAAGAAGCTCAAGGGCGGCGGCATGATGAAGATGATGCGCTCGATGGGCGCGATGAAGGGCGGCATGAAGGGACTCTTCAACCGCTAAGCCGTCCGGCGTGGCGGCGCCCCGCTCTTTCCCGGCGCCGCCGTTTCACCCGCAAAAGATCAGATCAAGACAGAGACAGGATCCACATCATGATGACCGTCGAACGGGCCCGCGAACTGTGGGCCAACTCCGAGGAAATCGTCAGCGCGCAAGCCGTCCAGGAATCGCTGGACCGCATGGCCGGCGAGATCACGGAAAAGATGGGCGACACCTTCCCGCTGGTGCTGTCGGTAATGGGCGGCGCGGTGGTCTTCACCGGCATGCTGCTGCCCAAGCTGGCCTTCCCGCTGGAATTCGACTACATCCACCTCTCGCGCTACAACAACAAGACGGTGGGCGGCGAGATGCAATGGCGCGTGGCGCCGCGCGAGTCGGTCAAGGGCCGTACGGTGCTGGTGCTGGACGACATCCTGGACGAAGGCGAGACCATGGCCGCCATCCGCCAGCGCATCATGGACATGGGCGCCACCGCCGTCTACGCGGCCGTGCTGTGCGAGAAGGTGCTGCAGAAGCCCAAACCCATGCACCCGGATTTCTGCGGCTTCACCGTGCCGGAACGCTATGTCTTCGGCTGCGGCATGGACGCCCACGGCTACTGGCGCAACCTGCCCGCCATCAGGGCCTTGCGCTAAGGATCGGCCACAGCGAGGCCAGCAGCAACAGCGCCATCGCCACGTTGAACAGGCGCAGCACCCGCGGCTGCGCCAGCCAGCGCCGCAAGGCCGAGCCAAACACTGCCCACATCGCCACGCTGGGCAGGTTGATCACGGCAAACAACCCCGACAGCAGCAACACATTCAGCCAGACATTGCCGTGCAGCACATAGGTGCTGCACGCGCCCACCGCCATCACCCACGCCTTGGGGTTGACCCACTGGAACGCGGCCGCAGCCAGGAACCCCATGGGCTTGCCCACCTCCTGGTCCTGCACGCTGCCCGACGTCGCCAGCTTCCATGCCAGCCAGGTGAGATAGAGCGCAGCCACGACGCGGAGTACCTGCCAGGTCCATGGCAACGCCGCGAACAGCGATCCCAGGCCGAGTCCGACCACCGCCACCATCAAACCGAAACCGGCGCTGATGCCCAGCACATGGGGCACGGTGCGGGCGAAGCCGAAGTTCACGCCCGAGGCCAGCACCATGGTGTTGTTGGGGCCCGGCGTGATCGAGGACACAAGGGCGAACGCGCAGAACGCGGCAAACACGCCGGATCCGGCGACAAGCTGGGGCACGGCCATGACTGACTCCATCGCATGCAAAAGGGAATGATGGCAGTCTAGTCACGGAAAACAGTACAGTACCGGTACAGTTAACCAGAAAACTGGCAATACGCCTTTGCGTGTTGCCAATGGCACGCCGCATCCGGCTGCTTCACGGTTTCGCCGCATTGACTGCCACGGCCAGCGCGATGCCCCAGAGGATGACACCGGTGGCCCGTTCGACACCGCGCACCGAGCGGGCGAAACGCGCCCGCACCAGCGGATGGCGCACGCCCCAGGCCACCAGGATGTCCCAGCCGAAGACCATGGCGAACATCCAGGCACCGTAGCCAAGCTGGACCGGCAGCGGTGTGCGCGTGCCGGCCAGCACGGAAAACAGGCTGGCGTAGAACAAAGCATTCTTGGGGTTGAGCACCGCGGAAAGAAAGCCGGTGGCGAGTTGCGCCGCGTAGGCGGCGTGGCCGGCACCATGCGCCTGCGGGCCGTCAGCGCCCGGCATCCGCGTCTCGCCGCGGGCGCTCAGCAACAGCCAGCCGAGCCAGGCCAGGTACAGGCAGCCGGCCCACTGCAACACCGCGAACACGCCCTGGCTGGTACGCGTGGCGGCCAGGCCCGCAATGGCGAGGCCGATGAACACGCCATTGCCGAGCGCAATGCCCAGGCATACCGCGCTGGCACGTCCCACGCCATGCACCAGCGCGCTGCGCACCACCAGGAAGAAATCGGGTCCCGGACTGAGCAGCGCGAGAAAGTGCGCGCCCGCCACCATGGCAAATTGGCCGAAGCCGGAATCAATGGGAAAATCCACGCCAATCCTTTCGTGTCTTGTGATGGGCACGAAGTGTGGGCTGCGAGGTAGTGGCGCGTATTGGAGAAAATTGCGCGCGGCGGCTCAGCCGGCGCGGCGCTGGTAGCCGCGCGGCGTCAGCGCGACACGCTGCTTGAACGCGCGCTGGAAATGGCTCTGGTCGGAAAAGCCCAGCACCTGGGCGATCTCGGCGGGCGCCCCGCCCGCCCGCAGCAACTGGCGCGCATGGTTGATGCGTTGGTCCAGCTGATAGGCATGCGGCGTCATGCCGACCTCGGCGCGGAAGGCACGGATCAACTGGTAGCGGCTCATGCCGGCGCCGCGCGCCAGTTCGGCCAGCGGCAGCGTTTCCGCGTGGCGCGCCTGCAGGATCGCCACGAGGCGAGCCAGGCGAGCCTCGGGCGTGCCGGACGGACGCGGCGCGCGCACCGCCTGGCGCCGGTCGGCGCAGCCGAACAGCGCAGCGACGAAGCCAGCCAGCATGGATTCCTTTTGCGCGATGGAAGCCGCGGAGAACAGCACATGGTTGAGGCGGCACAGGCCGGCATAGGTGTCGGCCGCGCTGGTGACGCGCACCCGTGCCAGCGCCGCCGGCAACGCCTGCCCCGCGCCGCGCGCCTCCAGCACCGCGCCGGCCCAGGCCTGGTCCAGGTGCAGCATCTGGTAGCTCCAGCGCCCATCCGGTGCCGGGTTGCAGGCGTGCACCTGGCCGGCCGGGATCACTACCACATCGCCTGCCGCGAGCCGCACCGACTCGGTTTCCGTTGTGAATATGCTCTGGCCGCCATCGACGGCGCCGATCGACAGGGTGGGATGGGTATGCGGCAGGTAGGCGGCTGCGCTGTCGCTGGCGCGGCGGCTTTCGACATACGGCATGGCCGGATCGAACCAGTAGCAGGCCTGCTCCGTGCCCGCGCCGCTGCCGGGGCCGCCGCAGAGGCGCATCACTCGCTCCGGTACGGCCGCTCGCGCAGCCATTTGGTGGCGATCCATTTCTCGCCCGCCCCGACCGGCAGGCCGGCGTGCAGCGTGCGCTCATCCAGCGAGCCGTCGGACTTGCGATAGCTGAAATAGACAGCATTGCCCTTGACCGGCGCCACCTCCAGGCCAAGCTTGGGAAAAGCGGTGGCACCGCCGGCTGCCGGGCTGTTCAGGTAGATCACCAGGGTGGCCACGCGTTGCCCGCCCACCCTTAGCTGCCGCGCCTCCCCGGGCCGCTGGGGATTGAAATAGTCGTAATGCGGCTGGTACTCGCCGCCAGGCTTGTAGTTGAGGATCTGCAGGCCCTCGCCGCGATCCGCCGCAATCCCCGTCACCGCGGCGATGCAGTCCTCGATGCGCTCGATCAGCGGATGCTCGCCAACCTGGAACATCGCGCCCAGGCTGGTGCGCGCTTCGATCAGGTTCTCGTCGCCGGTATCGGGGTTGATCACCGGCGAACGCGCCAGGCGACCGCGCGCCAGCTCCACCAGGCCATCGCACTCGGCATCGGTCAGCAAATGCTGGAACAGGGTGACGCGCGGCGCCGCGAGAGTAAACAGGATGGGAATCTCGCGCCCGGCATAATGGGCTGCGTTGCGCCCGGGCTGCGCGCCGGCCTGGCCCTTGCCGCCGCCAGCATTGCCGGCTGGCTTGTCGATGCCAAGCTCGGCCGCCATCTCCGCGGCGGTGTCGGCTGCGGTCCCGCGCGCATCTGCCCTCGCCGCGACAGCCAGCGCAGCAGCCACGGTGGCCTGTGCGAAGGCCTGGTCGTAGCCCGACTGACACATCGACTGCACCAGCGCCTCGGCGCCGAAGCCCTGCCCGATATGGCGCCGCAGCCAGCGCTCCAGGTCCGCGGAGGAACTGGTGTAGCCCGCCTTGCCGGTGCTACCGGGCGTGCCGGGAGTATTGCTCATGAGGGGTTGGCCAGGCGCTGCGGCGAGAATGGATTGCGCGACGGCGCTTCGGGCGGCAGCACGCGGCTGCGGGTGGCCGTGCCCGTTTCGGGATCGCCGGCCACGGTAACGGTAGCTTCGGAATATTGCCAGCGCTTCCAGGCCGCCAGCACTGCGTTGGGGTAGTCGGGGCGGCCCCGGCTGCCGTTGTAGCGGCCCAGCGCGAGGAACAGGTCGCCCTGCTCGCGGTCGAGATAGTGCCGCAGGATGGTGCAACCATAGCGCAGGTTGCTCTGCAGGTGGAACAGCTTGCGAGAGTCGCCATCGCCGATGCTGCGCACCCAGAATGGCATCACCTGCATCAGCCCGCGGGCGCCGGCCGAGCTGATCGCGTACTTGCGAAAGTTGCTCTCGACCTGCACCAGACCGAGCACCAGCGCCGGTTCCAGCCCGGCGCGCTTGGCTTCGTAGTAGGCGGTCTCGATCAGTTCGATGCGCACCTGCGGCTCCGGGATACGCCCCGCGAGCCGGTGCGACATCTCCTCCAGCCACTTGATATACGCCAGCTGTTCGCCACCGGTGGCGAACGCCGGGCGCAGGGGGCGGCTATCCGCGATAGCCGCGGCAAGCGCGCCGCGCACCGAATCCGCCAGGTCCTCCTCCTTTTGCGCCCCCGCGTGCGCGGCGGCGCTCAACGCCAGCAGCAAGCCGGCGCCGGCCCGCGCCAGGCGCAGGCGGCGGTCCGGGGTCAGGTCCTGCAGGCGCGGGAGGCGCATGGCGTTCAGGCGGACAGCAGTCCGCGCACGTGGGCAACCACGTCCGCGACCGGCAGTTGGGTCGCTGCGGCGTCGCGACGGCCCTGGTACTCGACCCGGCCTTCCTTCAGGCCGCGGTCGCCCACCACCACGCGGTGCGGCACGCCGATCAGCTCCCAGTCGGCGAACATGGCGCCGGGGCGCTCGCCGCGATCGTCCAGGATCACGTCGACGCCGGCCGCCAGCAGTTCTGCATGGATACGGTCGGCTTCGGCCTTGACGGCCTCGGAGCGGTCGTAGCCAACCGGGCAGATCACCACCGCGAACGGGGCGATCGCCGCCGGCCAGATAATGCCGCGCTCGTCGAAGTTCTGCTCGATGGCGGCGCCCAGGATACGGGTCACGCCAATGCCGTAGCAGCCCATCTGCATGGGCTGGGTCTTGCCGTTCTCATCCAGGAACGTGGCGCTCATCGATTCCGAGTAGCGCGTGCCGAGCATGAACACGTGACCGACCTCGATGCCACGGCAGATTTCCAGCGTGCCCTTGCCGTCCGGCGAAGCATCGCCCGCCACCACATTGCGCAGGTCGGCCACCACCGGCTCGGGCAGGTCGCGGCCCCAGTTGACGCCTGTCAGGTGGTAATCCTTTTCGTTGGCGCCGCAGACGAAGTCGCTCATATTGGCCACGGTGCGGTCGGCCACTACCTTGACGGGCTTCCTGGTGTTGATCGGGCCGAGGTAGCCGGGGGGCGTGCCGAAGGTCTCGACGATCTCCGACTCGGTGGCGAAGCGGAACTCGGCCAGGCCGGCCACCTTGGTGGCCTTGATCTCGTTGAGCTCGTGATCGCCGCGCAGCAGCAGCAGCCAGATCTGCGAACCGGCCTCGCTGTCGGTGGCCAGCACGATCGACTTGACCGTGCGCGCCAGCGGAATGCCAAGCAGTTCGGCCACTTGCTCGCACTTGGCCTTGCCCGGGGTCGGCGTATTGACCATGTCTTCGGCCGGCGCGGCGCGCTGCGCCAGCAGCGGCAGGGCTTCGGCCGCCTCCATGTTGGCGGCGTAGTCCGAGGTGGGGCAATAGACGATGGCGTCTTCGCCGGTATCGGCGATCACATGGAACTCGTGCGAGCCGGAGCCGCCGATGGCGCCGTTATCCGCCGCCACGGCACGGAATTCCAGGCCAAAGCGCTGGAAGATGCGCACGTAGGCATTGAACATCTTGTCGTAGGAGACCTTCAGCCCGGCCGCGTCGCGGTCGAAGGAGTAGGCGTCCTTCATGGTGAATTCGCGCCCGCGCATGATGCCGAAGCGCGGCCGGCGCTCGTCGCGGAACTTGGTCTGGATCTGGTAGAAGTTGACTGGCAGCTGCTTGTAGCTGCGGATTTCGCTGCGGGCGATATCCGTCACCACCTCTTCGGAGGTGGGCTGCACGGCAAAATCGCGCTCGTTGCGATCCTTCAGGCGCAGCAGTTCCGGGCCCATCTTGTCCCAGCGGCCGGTTTCCTGCCACAGCTCGGCCGGCTGGATCACCGGCATCGACAGCTCGACCGCGCCGGCGCGGTTCATTTCCTCGCGCACGATGGCCTCCACCTTGCGGATCACCCGCAGGCCCACCGGCATGTAGTTGTAGATGCCCGCGCCGAGCTTCTTGATCATGCCGGCGCGCATCATCAGTTTGTGCGACACGATTTCCGCGTCGGAGGGGGCTTCCTTGAGGGTGGAAATGAAGAATTGCGAGGCTTTCATCCGTTGCTTTCTCGTGAGGCCATGCCCGCCCCGGCGGGTTCCGGGTCCGGGATGGCGCGAATCCATTGCGCGTGCGCCTGATGCGACGCTTTCTGCTCGGGGAAAACCAGCACCCCGTTGCACAAAGCCCCATTACGCGCTTCCTTTATAATCGACGTAATTCTAAAGGATTCGAGGTGCAGTCATGCTCGATCGTGAAGGCTTTCGCCCGAACGTCGGCATCATCCTCATCAACGCACGGAACGAGGTGTTCTGGGGCAAGCGTATCGGCGAACATTCGTGGCAGTTTCCGCAAGGCGGCATCAAATACGGCGAAACGCCGGAACAGGCGATGTACCGCGAGCTACATGAAGAAGTCGGTCTGCTGCCCGAGCATGTCAGGATTGTTGGTCGCACGCGCGACTGGCTGCGTTATGAGGTGCCGGACAAGTTCATCCGCCGCGAAATCCGCGGCCATTACAGGGGACAGAAGCAGATTTGGTTCCTGTTGCGCATGGCGGGCCGCGATTGCGACATCCGCCTGCGTGCCACCGACCACCCGGAGTTCGATGCCTGGCGCTGGAGCCATTACTGGGTCCCGCTCGATGCTGTCATCGAGTTCAAGCGCGACGTCTATCAACTGGCGCTGACCGAGCTGTCCCGCTTCCTGCAGCGCAATACCCGCGCGCCGCTGAGCCCTTACGGCACGCATGGCCGGCACGGCTCCGCGCGCTCCGGTTATGCCCGCGGGGGGCTGGACGAGCATCCCGACAGCGTGCCGGCCCTGGCGCATCAGGACCTGGCCCGCGATCCGGGCCCAACTTCGCCGGCCGAACCGGCGTCCACAGAACGGAGTACCGATGATTGAATTCGCCGGCCGCGGCTTGCGCCCGAGCCTGCCTGCCGCCTGCCTGCTGGCGGCAACCCTTTGCCTCGGGCTGGTTGGCTGCGCCAGCAAGCCCACGCCGCAGCCGCAGCCAGCGGATGAGGCCGAGAACTACACGCCGCCGAAGAAGGAATGGAGCATACTCGACCCCTTCGCCCCGAAGGACTTCAAGGAGGTCGAGGTCCCGCTGCCGGCATTGCCGCGCGATGCGGACCTGATCACGTTCGAGGTCAGCCCCGCAGGCAACTTCAATTTCGCGGTAGACGCAAAGTCGGTGTCCGTGGGCGCGGATGGCGCGGTGCGCTATACCGCGGTCGTGACAGGTGCAAGCGGCATGCGCAACGTCAGCTTTGAAGCCGTGCGCTGTGACACGTTCCAGCGCAAGATGTACGCCACCTTGCCCAAGGGGGCGACCGACTGGGTGCGCAACCGCAGCGACGACCGCGAAGGCTGGACCCAGCTGGCCGGTATCTCGCGCAACAACTACGCTGGCACGCTGGCCAAGGATTTCATGTGCGAGGGCCGCGGGGCGGCCGGCACGGCACAGGAGATCGTCAGGGACTTGCGTGGCGAGGCGCCGCGCAAGAGCGCGATCCAGCGCTGAGAACGCATGCGGCGCGGTAGTACGGCGCTGTATCAAACACAAAGGGCTGCCCGGGCAGCCCTTTGTGTTTGTTGCGCGCGCTTCGCGCCGTTCAGACCAGCACGAGATTGTCCCGGTGGATCAGTTCGTGCTCGTTCTGGTGGCCCAGCACACGTTCGATCTCGGACGACGGCTTGCGCGCGATCAGCTTTGCCTCTGAACTGGAATAGTTGGTGATGCCGCGAGCCACCTCATGCCCGGCGGCGTCGATGCAGGCGATGACTTCGCCGCGCGCGAACTCGCCCTGCACTTCCACCACGCCGATCGGCAACAGCGACTTGCCGCCGCTGGTGAGTTTGTCGACCGCGCCAGCGTCGATCACCACCCGCCCGCGCAGTTGCAGGTGATCCGCCATCCACTGCTTGCGCGCGGTAAGACGCCCGGTCGGCGCCAGCAATTGCGTGCCGATGCCTTCACCGCCAGCCAGCCGTTCGAGCACATTGGCTTCGCGTCCCGACGCGATCACGGTATGCGCGCCCGACTTGGCGGCGCGCTTGGCGGCCAGGATCTTGGTCAGCATGCCGCCGCGCCCGATCGACGTGCCGGCGCCGCCGGCCATGGCTTCCAGCTCCAGCGCGCCGGCCAGCGCCTCATCCACGAATTCGGCCTGGGGATTGCTGCGCGGATCGGCGGTATAGAGGCCACGCTGGTCGGTCAGGATCACCAGCGCATCGCCTTCGATCAGATTGGTGACCAGGGCGCCCAGAGTGTCGTTGTCGCCGAACTTGATTTCGTCGGTGACCACGGTGTCGTTCTCGTTGATGATGGGCACGACGCCTAGCGACAGCAGGGTCAGCAGGGTCGAGCGCGCATTGAGGTAGCGCTCGCGGTCAGCCAGGTCGGCGTGGGTCAGCAGGACCTGGGCGGTGCGGATGCCGTAGCGGCCGAACTGGCTCTCGTAGACCTGGGCCAGGCCCATCTGGCCCACCGCGGCGGCGGCCTGCAATTCGTGGATTTCCTTGGGGCGCCGTACCCAGCCCAGCCGCTGCATGCCCTCGGCAATGGCGCCGGAGCTGACCAGCACGACTTCCTTGCCGGCCATGCGCAGCTTGGCGATCTGCGCCGCCCAGCGGGCGATGGCCTCGTGATCGAGACCCTTGCCGTCGTTGGTCACCAGGCTGGACCCAACCTTGACGACGATACGTTTTGCCTGGGCGATGACCGATTGCATGGCGAGAATCCTGTCTGCTGGGTACTGTCGTTTTTTGGCGGGCGAGCGCATCGTCTCGCCCTGCTGCCGGGCTGCCTGTCTGGCCCCCGGCTTAGTTCTGCTCGCCGCCGGACTGGTCGACGTTGTGCAGCCGCTCATCCAGGCGGATGTCCGGCTCCGCCAGCGCGGCGACTTCCTCGGCCTTGATCGCGGCCAGGTGATCCTTGATCGCGTAGATCAGTTCGCGGCAACCTTCGCCGGTCAGGGCGGAGATGCGGAACACCGGGCCCTTCCACTTGTAGCGCTTGACGAAATCCTTGACGCGCGCCTCGCGCTCTTCGTCAGGCACCACGTCCAGCTTGTTGAGCACCAGCCAGCGCGGTTTTTCGTAAAGGCTTTCGTCGTACTTCTTCAGCTCGTTGACGATGGCGCGGGCTTCGGCCACCGGGTCCACGCTTTCGTCGAACGGCGCCAGGTCAACGATATGCAGCAGCAGCCCCGTGCGCTGCAAGTGGCGCAGGAACTGGTGGCCCAGCCCGGCGCCTTCCGCCGCGCCCTCGATCAGGCCGGGGATGTCAGCCACCACGAAGGACTGCTCGTGATCGACCCGTACCACGCCCAGGTTGGGATGCAGCGTGGTGAAGGGGTAGTCCGCCACCTTCGGGCGCGCATTGGAGATGTGCGAGATAAAGGTCGACTTGCCGGCATTGGGCATGCCCAGCAGGCCCACGTCGGCCAGCACCTTCAGCTCCAGCTTGATCATGCGGCGCTCGCCGGGCTTGCCGTCCACCTGCTGGCGCGGCGCGCGGTTGGTACTGGACTTGAAGTGCAGGTTGCCCCAGCCGCCCAGGCCACCCTGGGCCAGGCAGACGGTCTGGCCATGCTCGGTCAGGTCGGCGATCAGGTCGCCGGAATCCATGTCCAGGATCTGCGTGCCGACCGGCATGCGCAGCTTCACGTCCTCGCCGCCCGCGCCGTAGCAGTCGGCGCCGCGGCCGTTCTCGCCGTTGCGCGCCACATGCTTCTTGGCATAGCGGAAGTCGATCAGGGTATTGATGTTGCGGTCTGCCACCGCATAGACGCTGCCGCCGTCGCCGCCGTCGCCACCGTCCGGGCCACCGAAGGGCACAAATTTCTCGCGCCGCATCGATGCGCTGCCATTGCCGCCGTTGCCGGCGATGACTTCAATTCTGGCTTCGTCGATGAACTTCATGATGACCTTCCGTGGTGGAGCGGCCGCAGCGCGTGCCCGGCCAGGATGGCGGGGCCGCGCGCTCGGCGGATGGCGACACTGATATTGTCGCCAGAAACGAAAAAGCCCCGCAAGTACTGCGGGGCCTTCATGCTGCAAAGGCTGTGATCAGACTGCCGGAACGACGCTGACCTGCTGCTTCTTGGCAGCGCCCTTGACGGCGAACTGCACGTGACCGTCGACCAGGGCAAAGAGGGTGTGATCCTTGCCAATGCCAACGTTCTCGCCCGGGTGCACGCGGGTACCGCGCTGACGCACGATGATGCTGCCGGCGTTAATGGCCTGGCCACCAAACACCTTGACGCCCAGACGCTTCGATTCGGAATCGCGGCCGTTCCGTGTGGAACCGCCGCCCTTTTTCTGTGCCATGACTAACTCCTGTCGCTTTACTTTACCTAGTTACGCTTGAATTCGATTTCGATGAGGACTGAGCGCGGGCTCAGGCAACGATCGCTTCGATGCGCAGCTCGGTGTAATTTTGACGATGGCCTTGACGCTTTTGATAGTGCTTGCGACGGCGCATCTTGAAGATCTTCACCTTATCGTGACGACCTTGGGAGATAACGGTAGCCTTGACGGAAGCCCCGCTAACCAGCGGCGTACCAAACTTGATTTGGTCGCCTGCGCCCACTGCGAGCACCTGGTCGAGCGTGATTTCTGCGCCAATGTCTGCCGGTATCTGTTCTACTTTAAGTTTTTCGCCAGCAGCAACCTTATATTGCTTGCCGCCGGTTTTTACGACCGCGTACATTGTCGAACCTCTCGATGTGAAATAAAACGCCGAAAACCAACGCCGGCGCGCCCTTGCGTCCGTTTCATCCCGCCGCCGCCGATCCAGGGATCAGCCGCAAGCCAGGAAAACAGACAAGCCGGACGGCCCAATTGGCCCGGTTATCTCCCGCCAGCGCATCTGCAGACAACACAAAGCGGCCGGAGGAAACCCACGATTCTATACCAATGTCGGGAAAAGTACAAAGAAAACAGACACATAGCCTGCCCGACGGCATCCGGCGCCGCCTGATGCACTTCTCCGCCCGCTCGGGTCAGATCAGGTCCGCCAGCAGAAAACCGGCCAGGGCGGCGAAAGCTGCCCACAGCGCAGTGCGGCGCAAGCGGCGGCTTGAGGAGGAATGTTGCTGGGTCATGCCGGCATTATAGGTTGCCGCAGCGGCGCGGCCGCTCTCGTCCCGGCACGTCTGCGACACCGCTGCACCCTCCGTTTGGGGGACATACATACACCCGCATCGCTTATAATCGGCGGGTTTTGCGTAACGGTGAACATCTTGTCCCAGTCTTCCGCCACTGCCTTGCTTGCCCCGGTCGCTGCCGACATGCGCGCCGTTGATTCGGTTATCCGCCAGCGCCTCGCATCGGAGGTGCCGCTGATCGAGCAGATCGGCGAGTACATCATCAGCGCGGGCGGCAAGCGCCTGCGCCCGGTGATCCTGCTGCTGTCCGCGCGGGCCTTCGGCTACGACGGCAACCGGCACCACGACTTGGCCGCGGTGGTCGAGTTCATCCACACCGCCACCCTGCTGCACGACGACGTGGTCGACGAGTCGGAGCTGCGGCGCGGCCGCCAGACCGCCAACGCGGTATTCGGCAACGCCGCCAGCGTGCTGGTAGGCGACTTCCTCTACTCGCGCGCCTTCCAGATGATGGTCGACGCCGGCAGCATGCGCATCATGGAGATCCTCTCCAATGCCACCAATGTGATCGCCGAAGGCGAGGTCCTGCAACTGCTGAACATGCACGACCCCGACGTCACGGTGGAGCGCTACCTGCAGGTGATCCGCTACAAGACCGCCAAGCTCTTCGAGGCGTCGGCCCAGTTGGGCGCCGTGCTGGCCGGCGTCGACGCCGCCACCGAGGAGGCCGCGGCAGAGTACGGCCGGCGCATCGGTACCGCCTTCCAACTGATCGACGACATGCTGGATTACACCGCCAGCGCCGAGCAGATGGGCAAGAACGCCGGCGACGACCTGCGCGAAGGCAAGCCGACCCTGCCGTTGCTGCATCTGCTCGAGCACGGTACCGCCGAACAGCGCGCGCTGGCCCGCGAGGCCATCGTGCAAGGCGGCACCGAGCATTTCGATGCCGTGTTCGCGGCAATCCACGCCTGCGGCGCACTGGAGGTCACCTTCCAGGCAGCGCAGCGCGAAGCCGATGCGGCGGAAAAAGCGGCCCGGCAGTTCCCCGACTCCCCCTTGAAGCAAACGCTGATCGAGCTGTGCGCGTTTTCGCTGCAACGGCTGTCCTGATACCGTAGCGCGAACAGCGCGCATCAGCCCACAAGGGAGCGGCGGCCCGGCCGCTCGCTCTGTGGCGCACCGTTGTGCGCCGCTAACAAATCAAGCAAACCCGACATCTGGCATTTGCACCTGATTCTCGCACTGTCCTGCAGCGTAGCTAGCGCCGGAAGAGAATCCGGCAGGGGAGGTGCGAAAGCGGAATCAGGGATATTGCTTTCGCATCGCCTATCATCTGGCCCTGTTTGCCCTTATTTGCCAGCCATCTGCACCAGAGTCTTGCGCGCAGGCATCAACAACAGGAGCCCCTTGATCGCGTAGATCACGATCAAAGTTCCACTCAAATCCCCTGCGAACATGACCAGAAAGCCTTGCACAAGATTGCTGCTATCGCCATGCAGGGCGAACCAGATATGGTGCAACAGCGGGCTAGCGACGGCATACGCGACAACGCAGAGCAATAGCCGCTTCGGCGTCAGATTGGTAAGCGACGCGCGCAGGCCGAAAATTCGCTGCGCAAGCCGGTAGACCAGGTAGGGAGCGACTGTTGCCACGATGCCGCCCATGAATGCCCTGCTGAAGTCGTTCGGGAAGAAGTAGAAGAAGCTAACCAGCCACGACACGAGCAGCAACCCGATCGCACCAGCTTCTCCGAACAGCAGCGTGCACAAGAGCCGCATGCCAGCGGGCAGATAAACCCAGTTGATGCCGGGCACGAATTCCAGGTTGCGGAACAACCATTCGTTGAGCACCAACATCAGGATGAACATCACGATTGTCGTGATGACCATGCCGAGTTGCAGGCGTAGGTTTGACATTGGCGTAGAATTCCGCGGTGGCGAGTGGATGATAGCTGATCCGCGAACAGCACAAGTGCAGCCCCTCGCTTCTGGGGACGAATTCATGACCCGACCCGCTGATATCTACCTGCGATTCTTGCAGCTTGCCGAAGCGTTGCGAGGCCTGCCTGCGTTACCGGCCCTGGACCCGCTCGAGGAACGCATTCTCGAGCTGGTAGCGCGGGCAAGCCAGACGCAAGAACGCTTATCCGTCAGGGACATGATGGCCAATAGCGATCTGGGGTCGCCCGCGACCCTGCACGCCCGCCTGAAGTCCATGCGCAAGAAGGGCTGGATCACGCTGTCGGATACGGAAGATGCGCGGCGCAAGCAGGTGGAACTGACGCAGGCCGCACTTCGCCATTTCGACAAGCTTTCCGAGTGCCTGGTAAAGGCAACGTCTGGCAAATAGGCGCGTTTTTTCAGCGTCTATCCCGATGCCATAGCGCCCAACTGCGAGAGTACGGTACATACAAGCGCTCACCCTCTTCCATTCTGAAAAAAAGGCTGCTACACTTGTGTGCTTTCGCGCTGCAGCAACTTTCTAGCGCTGAAAACAACAAACGGGGTGTAGCTTAGCCTGGTAGAGCGCTACGTTCGGGACGTAGAGGCCGGAGGTTCGAATCCTCTCACCCCGACCAGTTTCACGGTCCCCGAGACCGTACAAAAAAGGCCGCACAGCAATGTGCGGCCTTTTTTCATTTGCGCGCGCACCACCACGCCGGCCGATTCCCACCTCTTGCTCATCCCCCCGCGCAAGTAGGGTTGCGCCCGTGTCGCGCAAACGCCAACACCCCTCCCGGCTCGCCTTTACAAAAAGTGACCCCGGCGGCAAACTGCCCCGATTCGGGGTCTTTCGGCCGCTTGCCGGCCAACTAGCGTTTTGCCATGACACTTGGTCTAGCTCTTGCACAGAGCCGGCGTATCGCGCCGGCCCTGCTCGCCCAGCTTGAACAGTCGGCACGAGAAAAAAAGTCGCAGCTGATCGACGAGATCATCGCCAGCGGCACCATGACTGCGCATGATGTGGCGATCTTCGCGGCTGATAAATATCAGCTGCCCCTGGTCGATCTGAGTCAGTACAACCTGAACAAGGTGCCGCCGGCATTGGCGGGCAACCGTGAATTCCACGCGCACCGGCTGCTGCCGCTGGGCCGGCGCGAAAACCGGCTGGTGCTGGCGCTGTCGGACCCCGGCAACCAGGCCGGCCTGGACGCCATCAAGCAGAAATACAACCTGCCGGTGGACGCCGTCGTGGTCGAGCACGACAAGCTGATGACCTACGTGCGCTCCGCCACCGACGACAGCGGCGGCACGTTCAAGTCGATCGCCCCGGCGCAGGCCGAGCGCAAGATGATCGAGTACGACCCGGTCGCCTCCGCCGGCGCGCTGCGCAACAAGACCGCGGCCGATATCGACGATGCGCCGGTGGTGCGTTTCCTGCACAAGCTGCTGACCGAGGCCTTCCACCGCGGCGCCTCCGACCTGCATTTCGAGCCTTTCGAAACCTTCTACCGCATCCGCTTCCGCGTGGACGGCGTGCTGCAGGAGGTCGCGCGTCCACCGGTGGATATCCGCGACAAGATTTCCACCCGCATCAAGGTGCTGTCGCGCCTGGACATCTCCGAGAAGCGCGTGCCGCAGGATGGCCGCATGAAACTGCTGATCGCGCTGCCCAAGGAGAAAGGCGGCGAGAAGGACGCCAAGGACAGCAAGGAGCCCAAGGAAACCGTAGAGAAGGCGATCGACTTCCGCGTCTCTACGCTGCCGACCTTGTTCGGCGAGAAGATCGTGATCCGGATCCTGGAGTCGTCCTCCGACAAGCTGGACATCGACCAGCTCGGCTACGAGCCCGCGCAGAAGGCCATGCTGCTGGACGTCATCAAGCGCCCCTACGGCATGGTGCTGGTGACCGGCCCCACCGGCAGTGGCAAGACGGTCTCGCTGTACACCTTCCTGAACCGGCTGAACCAGGGCGACATCAATATCTCAACGGCCGAGGACCCGGCCGAAATCCAGTTGCCCGGCATCAACCAGGTCAACGTCAACGAGAAGGCGGGCCTGACCTTCGCCGCGGCGCTGCGCTCCTTCCTGCGGCAAGACCCCGACATCATCATGGTCGGCGAAATCCGCGACCTGGAAACCGCCGACATCTCGATCAAGGCCGCGCAGACCGGCCACCTGGTGTTCTCCACGCTGCACACCAACGATGCGCCGACCACGCTCACGCGCCTGATGAACATGGGCGTGGCGCCCTTCAATATCGCATCGAGCGTGCTGATGATCACCGCGCAGCGCCTGGCGCGCCGGCTGTGCTCCTGCAAGCGGCCCGGCGAGCTGGCGCGCGAAGTGCTGGTCGACGCCGGCTTCCAGGAGGCGGATCTGGACGGCAGCTGGCAGCCGTATCACCCGGTCGGCTGCGAACGCTGCGCCGGCAGCGGCTACAAGGGCCGCTGCGGCATCTATCAGGTGATGCCGATCAACGAGGCCATGCAACAGATCATCCTGACGCACGGCACGGCCTTGCAGATTGCCGAGCAGGCGCGCAAGGACGGCGTGCTATCGTTGCGCGAAGCCGGGCTGGCCAAGGTGAAACAGGGTGTCACCTCGCTCGAGGAAGTGCTGGCAACAACAAATACGTAGAAACGTAAAAGCGTAAGAAACGCAAAACAACAAGATGTCATTGGGGGTCAATCATGGCGACACGCGCACCAGCCGCCGCCGCGCGCAAGGCGGCTGCGCCCAAGGGGAAATCCGGGCGTAAGGCGCCCACGCAGTACATCTTCGAGTGGGAGGGCAAGGACCGCAAAGGCAAGACCTTTTCGGGCGAACTGCGTGCCGAAAGCCAGGCCGAGGTCAATGCCACCCTGCGCAAGCAGGGGCTGACCGTCGTCAAGCTGAAGAAGCGGCGGGCGGCGCGCGGGCGCAAGATCACCGAGAAGGACATCGCGTATTTCACGCGCCAGCTCTCCACCATGCTCAAGGCTGGCATCCCGCTGCTGCAGTCGATCGACATCATCGCGCGCGGGCATTCCAACCCCAACTTCACGCAACTGCTGGCCGAGATCCGTTTCGATATCGAATCGGGCAGCAGCATGGCGCAGGCCTTCCGCCGCCATCCGCGTTACTTCGACACGCTCTACTGCAACCTGATCGATGCCGGCGAGCAAGGCGGTATCCTGGATGCCCTGCTGGAGCGCTTGTCGCTCTACATGGAAAAGACCATCGCGCTGAAGAGCCAGATCAAGTCGGCCATGATCTACCCGATCGCCGTGCTGTCGGTGGCCTTTGCCGTGACGGTGATCCTGATGATTTTCGTGATCCCGGCCTTCAAGGGCGTGTTCTCCAGCTTTGGCGCCAACCTGCCGGCGCCCACGCTCGCCGTGATCGCGATGTCGGATTTCTTCGTCGACAACTGGTACCTTGTCATCGGCGCGCCGATCCTGGCCATCACACTGTATATACGGGGCCTGAAACGATCGGAAAAAGTCCAGCGCGCCAGCGATCGCATGCTGCTCAAGCTGCCGATCTTCGGCTCGCTGTTCCGCAAGGCGGTAATCGCCCGCTGGACGCGGACGCTGGCGACCATGTTCGCCGCCGGCACGCCGCTGGTGGAATCGATGGAATCCGTGGCCGGCGCCGCCGGCAACTGGGTCTACTACGACGCCACCAAGGAGATCGAACAATCAGTGCGCATCGGTACCAGCCTGACCAACGCCATGCAGGCCACCCATGTGTTCGACAATATGGTGCTGCAGATGACGCAGATCGGCGAGGAGTCGGGCGCGCTGGACAATATGCTGCTGAAAGTGGCCGACTTCTACGAGCGCGAGGTCGACGACGCCGTGGCCGCCATCTCCAGCCTGATCGAGCCGCTGATCATTGTGGTGCTGGGCGTGCTGATTGGCGGCATGGTGGTGGCAATGTATCTTCCGATCTTCAAACTGGGACAGGTGGTGTAAGGCATGTGGCTGTTTTCCGCGGACGGCGCCAGCGGCGCGATTTCCTCACTGGCTGCCCCCGCGCAGACCATCGCCGGGCTTGCGGCGCTGCCGCCCTGGTTCCTGGTGGCCGCCGCCGCGCTGGTTGGCTTGCTGGTCGGCAGCTTCCTGAATGTGGTGGTGCACCGCCTGCCGCGCATGATCGACCGCGAGGAAGCCAACTACATCGCCGAGCTACGCGATGACCCCCTTCCCCATCCCGAGGCCTACAACCTGATGGTGCCGCGCTCGGCATGTCCGCACTGCGGACATGCCATCGGCGTGCTCGAGAACATCCCGGTGCTGAGCTACCTGGTGCTGCGCGGACGCTGTTCGGCCTGCCGTGCACCCATCGGCGCACGCTATCCCCTGGTGGAGGCAGCCACCGCGCTGCTGACCGCGCTGGCCGCCGTCCACTTCGGGCCGACCTGGCAGGCGCTGGCGGCCATCGCCATGATCTGGGCCCTGATCGCCCTCACCCTGATCGACGCCGACACGCAACTGCTGCCCGACCAGATCACCCTGCCGCTGCTGTGGCTGGGCCTGCTGCTCAATCTCGGCGGACTCTTCGCCCCGCTGGCCGACGCGGTGACCGGCGCCGCCGCAGGCTATCTGCTGCTATGGACGGTGTACTGGATGTTCAAGCTGGTGCGCGGCAAGGAGGGCATGGGCTACGGCGACTTCAAGCTGATGGGCGCGATGGGAGCCTGGTTCGGCTGGCAGGCGCTGCCGGCGCTGGTGCTGCTGTCGTCGGTGGTGGCCCTGGTATTCGCGCTTGCCAATATCGCGCTGCGCCGTCAGGATCGCGATACGCACTTCGCCTTCGGCCCCTATATCGCCGGCGCTGGCCTGCTCGTGCTGTTCTTCGGCAGCAATGTGCTGCCGCTGGGCATCGCGGGCTGAATGGCGCCGGCCGCATGCCGGCCCGTGGAACCACGACAAGCACCACCGCAAGCTTTGAGATCGATATGCTGCAAATCGGACTGACCGGAGGCATCGGCTCCGGCAAGACTCGCGTGGCGGACCTGTTCGCCGCGCGCGGCGCCGCCCTGATCGACACCGACCTGCTCGCGCACGAGATCACCGCGCCGGGCGGCCTGGCCATCCCGGCCCTGCTCGAAGCGTTTGGCCCCACGTGCCTGCGCGACGACGGCGCCATGGACCGCAACGCCATGCGCGAGCTGGTGTTCTCCGACCCGGCGGCCAAGGCCCGGCTCGAAGGCATTACCCATCCCCTGATCCGCCAGCTGACCGAAGCGCGCGCCGCCGCGATCCGCGCCTCCGGGCTTCACCCCTACCTGATCTACGTGGTGCCGCTACTGGTCGAATCAGGCTCATGGCGCGCGCGGGTGGACCGGGTGCTGGTGGTTGATTGCAGCGAGGCCACCCAGGTCGCCCGCGTCATGGCGCGCAACGGCTTCAGCCAGGGCCAGGTCCAGGCCATCATGGCCAGGCAGGCGCGGCGCGGCGACCGCCTGGCCGCTGCCGACGATGTGATCGACAACGATGGGCCGCCGGAGGCACTGCCAGCGCAGGTGGACCGTCTCGACCAGCTTTACCGCGGCCTGGCCGCTGGCTAGGCACCATGTTTGTGCGGCGACGAATGCCGCACCCTGAATGCTGCACCCTAAGTCGGCTGTTTCATTTGTTCTGATTTGCGGACTCGCATAGAATGCGCTGGAACCACGCGGGAAATGGCCGCATACTGCCGATATCGCGGGCCCACGCCGAGTCACATCGAGCGGACCCAGGCGCACCGGATGCAATCTCCGCTCCGATACGCCGCCCAGGGTCAGACTGCCCACCCGCCAACCCGCCCTGTTGCACGGACATACCCATTGATTCTGTACGAATATCCTTTTAACGAACGCATCAGGACTCTCCTGCGCCTGGAAGACCTGTTCGATCGGCTGGATTATTTCCTCGCCCAGGATCACGCCCTGCAGCATCATGTGGCGTTGACAACTCTGTTCGAGATCATTGACGTCGCCGGCCGCGCGGACCTGAAGACCGATCTGCTCAAGGAGCTGGAGCGCCAGCGCCAGGCGCTGGCCGCGCTGCGCGCCAATCCGCAGATCGACCAGGGAGCGCTGGATGGCGTAATCGGCGAGATCGAGCAGGCCATGGCCCAGCTCAACCAGACCGTCGGCAAGGCCGGCCAGTTGCTCACCGACAACGAGTGGCTGACCAGTATCCGCAGCCGCGCCATCATCCCGGGCGGCACCTGCGAGTTCGACCTGCCGGCCTACTACGCCTGGCAGCACCGCCCCGCCGAAGACCGCCGCTCGGACATCCTCAAGTGGGCACGCCCGCTGGTGCCGCTTCGCATTGGCACCGACACCGTGTTGCGCCTGTTGCGTGAGTCCGGCCAGAGCGGCAAGGTCATCGCCACCGGCGGCAGCTACCAGCAGATGCTTTCCGGGCGCAGCTACCAGTTGATGCAGGTGCTGCTGGATGATTCCCTGCTGGCTTTCATCCCCGAGATGAGCGCCAACAAGTACATGCTGTGGGTCCGTTTCACGCAGCAGGATGGCGACCTTCGCCCGCGCTCGGTCGACGCCGACATCCCTTTCCTGCTCAAGCTCTGCAATTTCTGATTTTTTGATTTCCGAAGCAATGACAACCGTAGTCAAATGCCCCACCTGCGGTACGGACGTGGCCTGGGTGCCGGAGAATAAATTCCGTCCCTTCTGCTCCAACCGCTGCAAACAGATCGACCTGGGCGCCTGGGCTTCCGAGAAGTACGTGATCGGCGGCAAACCCGGCGAGAACCCCTCGCAGGACCAGGAAGACGAGGAATAAGCTCCGCGGGGCCGTTGCGGCCCCGCCAGTTCAGGCGGCGCCGCTCTCGGCAGCCAGCCAGTCCACCACGGGGATGGTGGCGGGCAGCAAGGGCCCCACGTCCACCGGCGCCGATTGCCATGAGAAGGCCTGGCCCTCGCGGCCGACCAGTTCGCCCGTCCACGCCGTGACCTTGCAGAAGTGCAGGCGCACATAGGCATGCGGGTAGTCATGCTCCAGCACGTGCCAGCGCACGCACGCGCCCACCTCGATGCCGAGTTCCTCGTGCAGTTCGCGCGCCAGCGCATCCTCCACCGATTCACCCGGCTCCAGCTTGCCGCCGGGAAACTCCCAGTAGCCTTCGTAGGGCTTGCCGGCCGGCCGCTGGGCCAGCAGGAAACGGCCGTCGGCCTGCACCATCACGCCCACGGCAACCTCGGTCACCTTGCGCGCCGGCGTGGTTTCGCCGGCCGCTTGCGCTGCCTCGCTCATGCCTGGCCGTCCTGCGTGGAAGCGATGAAGGGCTTGCCATGCTTGCCGCCCCAGTCGCGGGCGAACTGCCAGGCCACCCGGCCCGAGCGCGAGCCGCGCTCCAGGGCCCACACCAGCGCGTCGCCGCGCGCCGCGGCGACGTCTTCGGCGCTGCAGCCGAAATGCCCCAGCCAGTGGCCAACGATGGCCAGGTACTCGTCCTGCTTGGGCGGATAGAACGACAGCCACAGCCCGAAGCGCTCGGACAGCGAGATTTTTTCCTCCACCACCTCGCCGGGATGGATCTCGCCATCGTCGGTGTGCCGGTAGGTTTCGTTGTCCTTCATGTATTCGGGCAGCAGGTGGCGGCGATTGGAAGTGGCGTAGATCAGCACATTGTCCGACTGCGCCGCCACCGAGCCGTCCAGCGCCGATTTCAGCGACTTGTAGCCCGACTCGCCCTCCTCGAAGGACAGGTCGTCGCAGAAGATGGCGAAGCGCTCCGGACGCCCCGACAGTTGCTCGACGATGTCGCCCAGGTCGCCCAGGTCGTCCTTGTCGACCTCCACCAGCCGCAGGCCATCTTTGACGAAGGCATTGAGGCAGGCCTTGATCAGCGAGGACTTGCCCGTGCCGCGCGCGCCCGTCAGCAGCACATTGTTGGCCGGCAGGCGCTGCACGAACTGGCGCGTGTTGGCGACGATTGCGTCCTTCTGGCGCTCGATGTTCTTCAGGTCGTCGAGATGGATCGGCGGCAGCTGGCGGATCGCCTGCAGGTAGCCGATGTTGCCGAACAGGCTCTGCCGCTTGCGCCAGCGGAAGGCGACCGCTTCCTTCCAGTCAGACTCGGTCAGCTGGGGCGGCAGCCATTGTTCAAGGCGGGCGAGGAAACTGTCGAGGCGGGCGGCAAGGTCGGACATGGCGGCTTGGAGGAAGGGCTGGCGGATCGTTGGCGGGAGTGCTGGCGGCTAGCGTGCCGCCCCGCGCTGGCGGGAGCGGCACGCACGCGATGGTGCTTACGAACGGTAGTCCGCGTTGATCGAAACGTAATCATGCGACAGGTCGCAGGTCCAGACCGTAGCGGTGGCATCGCCGCGCCCGAGCGCAATGCGCACGGTGATCTCGGCCTGCTTCATCACACGCTGGCCGTCTTCCTCGCGATAGTCGGGATTGCGGCCGCCGTCGCGCGCGACCAGGACATCGTCCAGCCACAAATTGACATGCCCGACCTCGAGATCGTCGACGCCGGCATAGCCCACGGCCGCCAGGATGCGGCCCAGGTTGGGGTCCGAGGCGTAGAAGGCGGTCTTGACCAGCGGCGAATGCGCCACCGCATAGGCGATCAGGCGGCATTCGGCCACGTCCTTGCCGCCCTCGACCTGGATGGTCATCAGCTTGGTCGCGCCTTCGCCATCGCGCACGATCATCTGCGCCAGTTCCTGCGACAGATCGGTCAGCGCGGCCCGCAGCGCCTCGAAATCTGCCCCTTCGGCAAGCTCGATGGCCGGCGCGCCTGCCTTGCCGCTGGCGATCAGCACGAAGGAGTCGTTGGTCGAGGTGTCGCCGTCGATGGTGATGCTGTTGAAGGAGCGGTCCGCTGCGTACGACACCAGTGCCTGCACCACGTCCTGCGACACGGTGGCGTCGGTGGCGATAAAGCCCAGCATGGTCGCCATATTGGGACGGATCATGCCCGCGCCCTTGCTGATGCCGGACAGCGTCACGGTCTTGCCGCCGATCTGCACGGTGCGCGAGGCGGCCTTGGGCTGCGTGTCGGTGGTCATGATCGATTCCGCCGCGGCCAGCCAGTTGTCGGCCTTGGCGTTGGCAATCGCGGCAGGCAGCGCGGCGATGATGCGGTCCACCGGCAGCGGCTCGAGAATCACGCCGGTAGAGAACGGCAGCACCTGCTCAGCAGCAATTCCGAGTTGTGCGGCCAGCGCATCGCACGTGGCACGGGCGTTGGCCAGGCCCGGCTCGCCGGTGCCTGCGTTGGCGTTACCGGTGTTGACCACGATCGCGCGGATGCCCTTGCCCGCGGCCAGGTGCTCGCGGCAGACCTGCACCGGCGCGGCGCAGAAGCGGTTGCGGGTGAACACGCCGGCCACGGTGCTGCCTTCGGCAACGCGCACCACCAGCACGTCCTTGCGGTTGGCCTTGCGGACACCCGCTTCGGCCCAGCCGAGCTCGACGCCGGCGACAGGTTTCAGGTTCTCTGCCAGCGGCAGGGGCAGGTTGACGGCCATGTGCGTTCCTCTATGCGTTCGACGTTGCTGGTTATGCAGGTTCTACTACTGCCAGGTGGCGGCGGATGGTACATGGATCGCCTCCCCCTGACGAACATGCCCGCTTGCGCGGGCATGTTTGCTGACTTCACTGTGCGCGGCTTAGCTGAGCTTGCCGTGGCACTGCTTGAACTTCTTGCCGGAGCCGCACGGGCAGGGATCGTTACGCCCCACCTTGGCCATGCCGGCAGCCTCGGCCGCGGCGGCGTAGGCGATGCCGGCACGCTCGGGCGCGCTGCCGCCGCCCTCGGCCACCTGGGCAGCCTCGTCGAACTCGTCATGCTTGTACTGCACGTTGGCGAGATGCGACAGGCCTTCCTCGATCTGCTCCGAGGCCTGCTCGAGCTCTTCCGGAGACTGGATCTGCACGTTGAAGATCACGCGCGTGACTTCGACCTTGATCACGTCGAGCAGGCGGGCGAACAGTTCGAACGATTCGCGCTTGTATTCCTGCTTGGGATCCTTCTGCGCGTAGCCGCGCAGGTGGATGCCCTGGCGCAGGTGGTCCAGCGCCGCCAGGTGTTCGCGCCAGTGGGTGTCGATGCTTTGCAGCATCACCGAGCGCTCGAACCCGGCAAAGGATTCGCGGCCGACCTGGCTGACCTTGGCTTCGTAACGCTCGTCGGCGGCACGCATGATCAGGTTCAGCAGTTCTTCGTCCTCGATGCTCTGCGCGGCCTCGATGGTCTTGGCCAGCGGCACTTCCAGCGACCATTCGTCGCGCAGCTTGGCTTCCAGGCCGGCGATGTCCCACTGCTCTTCCATGGTGTCTGCCGGCACGTGGTCGCGGAACATCTCGACCAGCACGCTCTCGCGCAGGTTCTTTACCATCTCGCCGACATCTTGCGACTCGAGCACTTCATTGCGCAGCTTGTAGATTTCCTTGCGCTGGTCGTTGGCAACGTCGTCGTACTGCAGCAATTGCTTGCGGATATCGAAGTTGCGGCCTTCGACCTTGCGCTGGGCGGATTCGATCGAGCGCGTGACGATGCCCGCCTCGATCGGCTCGCCTTCCGGCATCTTCAGGCGTTCCATGATGGCGCGCACGCGGTCGCCGGCGAAGATGCGCAGCAGCTGGTCGTCCAGCGACAGGTAGAAGCGGGACGAGCCCGGGTCACCCTGGCGGCCGGCACGGCCACGCAGCTGGTTGTCGATACGGCGCGACTCGTGGCGCTCGGTGCCCACGATATGCAGGCCACCGGCGGCCTTGACCTGCTCGTGCAGCGACTGCCATTCGCCCTTCAGCTGGGCGATGCGCGCGGCCTTGTCGGCGTCGGACAGGCTTTCGTCGGCCTCGATAAAGCCAGCCTGCTTCTCCACATTGCCGCCCAGCACGATGTCGGTACCACGGCCCGCCATGTTGGTGGCGATGGTGACCATCTTGGGCCGGCCCGCCTGCGCCACGATCTCGGCTTCACGCGCGTGCTGCTTGGCGTTGAGCACCTGGTGCGGCAGCTTTGCCTTGTTCAGCAGGTCCGAGAGGTATTCCGAAGTCTCGATCGAGGTGGTGCCCACCAGCACGGGCTGGCCGCGGTCGTAGCAATCGCGGATATCGCGCACCACGGCATCGTAGCGCTCGGTCGAGGTCTTGTAGATCTGGTCCTGGAAGTCCTTGCGCTGGGCCGTGCGGTTGGTGGGGATCACCACCACTTCCAGGCCATAGATTTCCTGGAATTCGTAGGCTTCCGTATCGGCCGTGCCGGTCATGCCGGACAGCTTCTCGTACATGCGGAAGTAGTTCTGGAAGGTGATCGTGGCCAGCGTCTGGTTTTCCTGCTGGATGGTCACGCCTTCCTTGGCTTCCACCGCCTGGTGCAGGCCGTCGGACCAGCGCCGTCCGGTCATCAGGCGGCCGGTGAACTCGTCGACGATCACGACTTCGTCGTTCTGCACCACATAATGCTGGTCGCGATGGAACAGGCTGTGCGCGCGCAGGGCCGCGTACAGGTGATGCATCAGCGTGATGTTCTGCGGCGCGTAGAGCGATTCGCCCTCGCCGATCAGGCCCTGCTGCGCCAGGATCACCTCCGCCTTCTCATGGCCGGCCTCGGTCAGGTAGACCTGGTGGCCCTTCTCGTCGACGAAGTAGTCGCCCGGCTTCTCGACGCCGGTGCCATCAGCCTTTTCCTCGCCAATCTGGCGCTCGAGCAGCTTGGGCACGCCGTTCATGCGCTGGTACAGGTCGGTATGGTTCTCCGCCTGGCCCGAGATGATCAGCGGCGTGCGCGCTTCGTCGATCAGGATCGAGTCCACCTCGTCGACGATGGCGTAGTTCAGCGGCCGTTGTACGCGCTGGCCAGGGTCGTAGACCATGTTGTCGCGCAGGTAATCGAAGCCGAACTCGTTGTTGGTGCCGTAGGTGATGTCGGCCGCGTAGGCCGCCGCCTTCTGGTCATGCGGCATCTGCGACAGGTTCACGCCGACCGACAGGCCGAGGAAGTTGTACAGGCGCCCCATCCATTCGGCGTCGCGCTGGGCCAGGTAGTCGTTGACCGTGACAACGTGCACGCCCTTGCCGGTGATGGCATTGAGGTACACCGCCAGCGTCGCGGTGAGGGTCTTGCCCTCGCCGGTGCGCATTTCGGCGATCTTGTTGTCGTTCAGCACCATGCCGCCGATCAGCTGGACGTCGAAGTGGCGCATCTTCATGATCCGCTTGCTGGCCTCGCGGCACACCGCGAAGGCCTCGGGCAGCAAGGCCTCGAGCGACTCCCCGGCGGCATGGCGCTGCCGGAAGACCTCGGTCATGCCACGCAGGTCGTCATCCGAAAGTGCCTCGAACTTCGGCTCCAGCGCATTGATCTGCGCGACGGTCCTGCCATATTGTTTGATCAGCCGTTCATTACGGCTGCCGAAGACTTTCTTGAGAAGGCCCGTGATCATCGATTGCTTTCACCTACGCGAGTGGTACGCCGCCGTGGTACGCACTAGGCGGCCTGGCCGCCGGCTTGGCCGGCTGCCCAGGGCGGACCGCGCGAGGAAATAGGAAGATTGGCGCAAAACGCCGAGTTTATCACGCGCGCGGGTCACGACCGGAACCAAGCGGCGGGTGAAACGCTACCTGTCCGGATGCGGCCCGCGCATCCAATCCCCCGACATCGGGGCGGTTCGCGGATTCTTCAACGGATTGCCGTACGATCGGTCGGAATTGTTGCCTGGGCAACCTGCGCAGATGATGATTTCGCCACGGCGAGGAAGCGATTCGGATTTTGCGGCACGCCGTCCACATGCACCTCGAAATGCAGGTGGGCGCCGGTGGAGCGCCCGGTCGAGCCCACCAGCGCGATCTGCTGGCCCGGCTTGACGAGGTCGCCGGGCTTCACCAGCAGCCTGGAAGCATGCGCATAACGGGTCTTGAGGCCATTGCCGTGATCGAGATCGATCAGGTTGCCGTATTCGGAGTGCCACTCCGCCGCCGCCACCACGCCTCCTGCGGCCGCGACGATCGGCGTGCCCGCGGGCGCGGAAAAATCGACGCCGTCATGCGGGGAGCGGCGCCCGGTAAATGGGTCGAAGCGCCAGCCGAAGCCGGATGCATCGTAGCCGGTCGCCACCGGCAGCACGCGTGGAACCCGGCGATCCTCGATCCGGCGATCCAGCAAGGTGCTGGCCACCACATCGAAATAGTCCGCATGCCTGTCAGCCTGATCGGACAGGCTCGCCAGCGCGAGTTGCAGCTCAGGCAGGCTCGAGGTGCGCGACTGCGCCGAGGGCGCGAGGCCACCACGGCCAGGCGGCTGCTTGAAGTCGAATTCCCTGGGTGCGATGCCCGCAAGCCCGGAAACCCGCTCGCCAAGCGCATCCAGCCTCACCATACGGGCCTGGATCTCGCCCACGCGGGCGGCCAGCACATTGAGATTGGCGCGCAGGTAGGCATCGTCGCCCGGTGCACGGACTGGCGCGCCAATGCCCGCCCGCGCCACGATCCAGGTCAGCGCCGACGAGACCAGCGCGACAACCAGGCACAGCAGCACGATGCCGGCGAAGATCTTCCCCCGTGACAAGGTGAAATGACGCACGCGCGGCAGGCGCGGATGAAGCACGATGATCTGCATGATGCAATCCTTCCCATGCAACGCCTGGCGCCGGCTTCGTGGCTACGGCGCATAAGCCGCCGCGCTGGCGCGAACGGCACGCTAGAATGCGCGCATGCGCATGTTTACCCATCACGCCCTCCAGACGCCCGCCGCCAAGCCGCTTAACGACTGGCTGGACAAAGCCGGCCCGGTCTCGGCCCTGATGCAGACGGCACGGGAACTGGCGGTACTGGAAGCTGAGGTGCTGTCGCTCCTGCCACGCGGCCTGCAGGACGGCATCGCTGTCGCGGGCGTCAAGCAGGACGCCCGCGGTGTCGGCCAGGGCCAGTCGGAGCGAACGTTGCTGTTGCTGGCCGCCCATGGGGCAGCCGCTGCACGTGTCCGGCAAGTGGTTCCTACGCTACTTTCCAGGTTGCAACAGCGGGGATCGCAGATTACCGCAATCCGGGTGAGGGTACAACCCGAGGTCGGCCGGCAGAGTGACTGGGACACCGGACCGGTAGTGCGGCCCAAGGTGGCCCGGATGTCGGCGACCGGCTTGTCCAGCCTGACGCAGCTGGCGCAGGAGTTACCCGAGTCGCCGTTGCGGGATGCCCTGAATACCCTGTTGTCGCATCATCGGCAAAAGACGACGACCGGCGCTGGTTCCTGACGCCTGTGCCCTGGACGTAAAGAAGCCGGCTTGCGCCGGCCTTCCGGTGATACCTGAACCCTGCCCCCCGGCAGGCGTTATGCAAACGCCGGCTGCAACTGCGGCAAAAACGCCGGCGGCGCATCCTCGGCCCGCTCGAACGTCACCATCTCATACGCTTCCTGATCCGCCAGCAAAGCCCGCAACAACTGGTTGTTCAGCCCGTGGCCGGATTTGTTGGCGACATAGGCACCAATCAAGGGATGGCCGACCACATACAGATCGCCGATCGCATCAAGGATCTTGTGGCGCACGAACTCGTCGCCGTAGCGCAGTTCCTCGTTGTTCAGCATCCGATGCTCATCGAGCACGATGGCGTTATCCAGACTGCCGCCACGCGCCAGCCCCATCTCCCGCAACGCCTCGACTTCGTGGGCAAAGCCGAAAGTGCGGGCGCGGGCAATCTCGCGCACGTAACTTGTATCGGCGAAATCGATGGAGAAGGTCTGGCCGGTCTTGTCCACCGCGGGGTGACGGAAGTCGATGGTGAAAGCCAGCTTGAAGCCGAAGTAAGGCTCCAGGCGCGCCAGCTTGTCGCCCTCGCGGACTTCCACGGCCTTCTTCACGCGGATAAAACGCTTGGGCGCGGACTGCTGCTCGATTTCGGCCGACTGCAACAGGAAGACGAAGGATGCAGCGCTGCCGTCCATGATCGGGATTTCCTCGGCGTCGACATCCACGTACAGATTGTCGATGCCAAGGCCCGCGCAGGCGGACATCAAATGTTCCACGGTCGACACGCGCGCGCCATCCTTCTGCAGGACCGATGCAAGACGCGTATCGCCAATGGCTGACGCGCTCGCGGGGATCTCGACGGCTTCAGGCAGGTCGACGCGGGTGAATACGATACCGGCATCCACCGGAGCCGGGCGCAGCGTCAGCGTCACTTTACGGCCCGAGTGCAAGCCTATGCCAACGGTCTTGACCAGGGATTTGATGGTGCGCTGTTTGAGCATGACGTTCTCAGCTATTATTAAAATCTATCAAGTACACTTTCTAATATAGCGATTTTACCATTGCTTCGTTTGCTGCGCTGCGCCACTTTGTTTCGGTCTGTTAGTACCGAAGAAATAAGCCGCTATAAGTGCCCTTTAAGCAACTTGTCAGTTACTCAATGACACATTCGCGTATTACGCACGCAACGCCGCAAGCACCGCTTCAGCGCTGCTGACCTTGAATTCGCCAGGCGCTTCAAGCCACAGGTGAGTCACCACGCCATCGTCGATGACCATGGCGTAACGCTTGGAGCGTACACCCATGCCGCGTGCGGTAAGGTCCTGGTCCAGGCCCAGGCGGCGCGTCCACTCGGCGCTGCCATCGGCCATCATGCGCACCTTGCCTTCGGTGTTCTGCTCGCGGCCCCAGGCGCCCATGACAAAGGCATCGTTGACCGAGACGCACCAGACTTCGTCCACGCCGGCCGCGCGCAGCGCTTCGGCCTGCGCCAAGTAGCCCGGCACATGCTTGGCGGAGCAGGTGGGGGTAAAGGCGCCGGGCAGGCCAAACACCACTATCTTGCGGCCACGAGCGAGCTCGGCGACCGAGAAGGAATTGGGCCCGAGAGCGCAGCCGCCAGTCTCGACCTCAAAGAACTCGTTCAGCGTGGCGTCGGGCACACGCGCTCCAATTTCGATCATGCTGTGTCTTCCTGTCTCGGTAAAAACCCTGTTTAGCATCATAGTGCGCCAGCCGCAGGCGCCCAAGTCTGACACTGCCGGGTATGCCGTAGGAATTGTCCGACATAGGCGAGACTTTGGCTGGCGGAGGGAGCCTATGGCGCCGCGCGCAGATCTGCGCGGCACGCCAGACTCGTTTCCTGGGCGGCATTGATGGCGCCAGGCTCAAGGCCCGGAGGGCTTCGAGCCGCACTGCTTTTCAAATGGGTCCGTGCGCCGATCTTGCGATCGACGCGCGGACGACGGCACATCCCGGCCGGGATGGCGGGAGACCAGTCCGGGGAGGCGGCCGGAGGCACGCCTGTCCCGGCGACGGGATGCGATCTGAGGGCGTCAGCGCGGGTGCGGCATGGCTGGCTGCTGGCCAGTCCACCGCCACCGGGCGCAACACGAGCGGATAGGGAGCGCTAGCGTGTTTCGCCGATCCGGGGCGGGGTCTGGCTGGCAGCCGGCCTTGCCGACACCTTGCCGAGCCAACTCAGTCCGCCTGCTTACGCAGGAACGCCGGGATGTCGTACGTATCCACACCCTTTTCCTGCAACGCGGCCACGTGGGCGGACGCAGACTCGCGCGAGCTGCGCCATACCGCCGGCGTGTCCAGGTTGCTGTAATCGGGAGCGCTGCTGTGGCCGGCGTTCACGCTGCTGGTCATATTGCCCATCATCTGCACCGGCATATTGTCGGTACCGGTCTTGAGCAGGGTCATCGGCTGCTGCTTCTTGGCCGAACGGCCCAGGCCCGTCGCCACCACCGTCACGCGCAGCGCATCGCCCATGGAATCGTCGTACACCGTACCGAAGATCACGGTGGCATCTTCCGCGGCATAGCTGCGGATGGTGTTCATGACTTCCTTGGTTTCCGACAGCTTCAGCGAGCGGCTGGCCGTGATGTTGACCAGCACGCCGCGCGCGCCCGACAGGTCCACGCCTTCCAGCAGCGGGCTGGCGACGGCCTGCTCGGCAGCCAGGCGGGCGCGGTCCACGCCCGACACGGTAGCTGTGCCCATCATGGCCTTGCCCTGCTCGCCCATGACCGTCTTCACGTCTTCGAAGTCGACGTTCACCAGGCCATCGACGTTGATGATCTCGGCGATGCCCGCGACTGCGTTATGCAGCACGTCGTCGGCGCACTGGAAGCACTTGTCCATCTCGGCGTCGTCGCCCATCACCTCGAACAGCTTCTCGTTAAGCACAACGATCAGCGAATCGACGCAGGACTCCAGCTCACCGGAACCGGCTTCCGCCACCTTGGCGCGGCGCGCGCCTTCGAACTCGAAGGGCTTGCTGACCACGCCCACGGTCAGGATGCCCATTTCCTTGGCAACCTGGGCCACGACCGGTGCAGCGCCGGTACCGGTGCCGCCGCCCATGCCGGCAGTGATGAAGACCATATGGGCACCGCGCAGCGAGTCGGCGATCTGCTCGCGCGCCTGATCCGCGCAGTTGCGGCCGACCTCCGGCTTGGCGCCTGCCCCAAGGCCGGTGTTGCCGAGCTGCAGCACACGCGAAGCGCTGGAGCGCTTGAGCGCCTGCGCATCGGTGTTCATGCAGATAAATTCGACGCCTTGCACGCCACGGCTGATCATGTGCTGCACAGCGTTGCCGCCCGCGCCGCCCACGCCGATCACCTTGATGATGGTGCCGTCCTGCAATTCCGTTTCGATCATGTCAAAGTCCATCACTGCCTCCAAGTAGTATCAGCCGCCAAACGCTGCAGCCTCCCCGCCGCAACCCTTGGCTACTGAACAAGAAACCATCAAAAGAAAACTGCCTGTTCAACGGATTGCCCACAATTTCGTGGACAATCCCGTGATTCATTCAAGTGCAATCCAATCGTCGGCAGCTTAGAAATTGCCGACGAACCATTCCTTCATGCGGGTCCACACCTGCTTGACGGAACCGCTCTGCACCGCGACCTTGCGGCCGCGCATGCGTTGCACGCGGCCTTCGAGCAGTAGTCCCATTACGGTCGAATAGCGCGGACTCTTAACAACTTCGTGCAAATTTCCCCGATATTCCGGCACGCCGACCCGAACCGGCTTGAGGAAGATATCCTCGCCCAGTTCCACCATGCCCGGCATCATCGCGGTACCGCCGGTGATCACGACGCCTGACGACAGCAGTTCTTCATAGCCCGACTCGCGCACCACCTGATGCACCAGTGAGTACAACTCCTCGATACGCGGCTCGATCACCGCCGCCAGCGCCTGGCGCGACAGCGAGCGCGTGCCGCGGTCGCCCACGCCGGGCACCTCGATCATGTCTTCCGGATCGGCGATAGCCTGCTTGGCGATGCCATACTGGATCTTGACGTCTTCGGCATCGGGTGTCGGCGTACGCAGCGCCATGGCGATGTCGTTGGTGATCTGGTCGCCGGCGATGGGAATCACGGCCGTATGCCGGATCGCGCCTTCGCTGAAGATGGCGATATCGGTCGTGCCGCCGCCGATATCGACCAGCACCACGCCCAGTTCCTTCTCGTCCTCGGTCAGCACTGCCAGGCTCGACGCCAGCGGCTGCAGGATCAGGTCGTGCACTTCCAGCCCGCAGCGGCGCACGCACTTGACGATGTTCTGCGCCGCGCTGACCGCGCCGGTGACGATATGCACCTTCACCTCCAGCCGGATGCCGCTCATGCCGATGGGCTCGCGCACGTCTTCCTGGCCGTCGATGATGAATTCCTGCGTGAGAATGTGCAGGATCTGCTGGTCGGTCGGGATATTGACCGCCTTGGCGGTCTCGATCACCCGGGCCACATCGGTCTGGGTGACTTCCTTGTCCTTGATCGCCACCATGCCGCTGGAATTGAAGCTGCGGATATGGCTGCCGGCAATGCCGGTGAACACTTCGGAAATCTTGCAGTCGGCCATCAGCTCAGCCTCTTCCAGCGCCCGCTGGATGGACTGCACCGTGGCCTCGATATTGACCACAACCCCTTTCTTCAGACCCTTGGACTCTGACTGGCCCATCCCGATCACTTCGTAGCTGCCGTCGGGGCGCAACTCCGCCACTACCGCGGCCACCTTGGAAGTGCCGATATCGAGACCGACCAGTAGGTCCTTGTATTCCTTGCTCATCGGTTTTTCTCCGCGTTCTTACTCTTGAGTCGCGTCGGATTGTTATTCGGATTGGTGTTGGTACTTGTACTCGTACTTGTATTCGTGCTGGCGCCGGCGGGTTTCGCCTTGGCGGCCGCGGCTGCCTGGGCATCGGTCAGGAACCGCACGTTGGCCGCGCGGATGGCGAACCCGTTGGGGTAGCGCAGGTCCGCGTACTCGATCTGCTTGCCCCACTGCTCGGTGACCTGGGGCCAGGCCACGACGAATCGCTTGACGCGCTGCGCCATGGCGTCGCGCTCCTCGTCGTTCTGTTCGCGCCCGAGCTCCACCACCATGCCGTTGGACAATTTGGTGCGCCAGGCATAGCGGGACGACAGCGTGACCGTCAGTGGCTCGACCTTGAGCGGCTTGAACCATTCGCGCATGGTCTCCAGCTTGTCGACCACGTCGCCCTCGCTGTCCGGCGGGCCGTCGAGCGCGAGCAACTGGGCATCTTCCTCGGCTTCCGCCGGGTTGGCGACGAACACTTCGCCATAGGTGTTGATCAGGCGGCTACTGTCGGCATTGCCCCACGTACCGAGCGCTTCGTGCTCCTCGACCTCGACCGCGAGCCCGTTGGGCCATTCGCGGCGGACGCTGGCGCGGCGCACCCAGGGCACCGACTCGAAAATCTGCCGCGCCTCGTTGAGATCGAGCGTGAAGAAGCTGCCCGACAGCTTGCCCAGCGCGTTGGCGCGCACGCTCG
The DNA here is from genome assembly GCF_000611145.1 of Cupriavidus sp. SK-3. NCBI lineage: Bacteria > Pseudomonadati > Pseudomonadota > Betaproteobacteria > Burkholderiales > Burkholderiaceae > Cupriavidus > Cupriavidus sp. SK-3. The sequence goes on from NZ_JFJV02000291.1 coordinate 102,267, forward strand.
GCGCATTGACATGCCGCAGTGAGCCGCCTTCCATCGGCGCCAGCTCGACGTGCGTGATGGCAAATACCGGCCGCTGCGCCAGCCACAGCAGGCCGGCCGCGAACGCCATCACCGCCACCAGCGCGTAGAGCGTGGAAGCGATCAGGTTGAGCAGGCGAGTGTTGTGCCACATGGCTTAGCGTTGTTCCGGTTCCGGTCGGTCGGGTTGCAGTGTTTGTCCAGTGCTCAATCGGGTTTCCAGGCCTCGCTGGGATGCAGGTCCAGCGTGGCGGCCGCGGTCACCTGCATGACGAAATCCTCGTAGCTGATGCCCACCGCGCGCGCCGCCATCGGCACCAGCGAATGGCCGGTCATGCCGGGCGAAGTATTCATCTCGAGCAGGAAAGGCTTGCCGTCGGCGCTCAGCATCACATCGGCGCGCGCCCAGCCGCGGCAACCCAGCACGCGGAAGGACTGCACAGCCAGGCGCCGCACCTCGGCTTCCACGTCGTCCGGCAGGCCCGACGGGCACAGATATTGGGTATCGTCAGTAAAGTACTTATTTTGATAGTCGTAGTTCGCGCCGGGCGCGACGATGCGGATCACCGGCAGGGCTTCGGCGCTGGCGCCCTCCCCGACTATCGGACAGGTCAGCTCGGCGCCGTCGATGAATGTCTCGGCAATGACGTCGTTGTCCAGCGCGGCGGCTTTCTCGAAGGCGGCACGCATCTGGCCGGACTCGGTCACCTTGGTCAGGCCGATCGACGAACCCTCGCGCGCCGGCTTGACGATGAGCGGCAGGCCCAGGTCGGCGGCAACGGCGTCGAAATCCGTATCGGCATGCAGCATGGCAAAGCGCGGCGTGGGCAGGCCGTGGGTCATCCACAGGCGCTTCGTTGCCTGCTTGTCCATGGCCAGCGCCGAGGCCAGCACGCCGCTGCCGGTGTAGGGCACACCCAGTTGCTCCAGCAGGCCCTGGATGGTGCCATCCTCGCCGTAGCGGCCGTGCAGGGCGATAAATACGCGATCGAAACCGGCCGTGGCCAGTTCGGCCACCGACTGCAGGCCGGGATCGAAGGCATGGGCATCGACGCCGCGCGAGCGCAGCGCGGCCAGCACGCCGTTGCCCGACAGCAGTGAAATCTCGCGCTCGGCCGAGCGGCCGCCGAGCAGCACGCCGACCTTGCCCAGCGATTTGGGATCGATATTGGGATGGGCGACGAAACTCATGCCTGCCCCCCGGCCTGTTGCGAAACCAGTTGTCCGGGCACGGTGCCGATCGTGCCGGCGCCCATTGTCACCACCACGTCGCCGGGCCGGGCGGCATTCAGGATAGCCTGCGGCATTTCGTCGATCTGCTCCACAAAAACGGGTTCAACCTTGCCGGCCACGCGCAGCGCGCGCGTCAGCGCGCGGCCGTCGGCGGCCACAATCGGGGCTTCGCCGGCGGCATAGACCTCGGCCAGCAACAGCGCATCCACGGTGCCCAGCACCTTGATGAAATCTTCAAAGCAATCGCGCGTGCGGGTAAAGCGGTGCGGCTGGAAAGCCAGCACCAGCCTGCGTCCGGGGAACGCACCCCGCGCCGCCGCCAGCGTCGCGGCCATCTCGACCGGGTGGTGGCCGTAATCGTCGACCAGCGTGAAGGTGCCTTCGCTCCTGGTTTCGCCCTGCGCATCCGTGCTGACGCAAGCAACTTCGCCATAGCGCTGGAAGCGGCGTCCCACGCCGTGGAACTCGCGCAGCGCCTTGACGATGGCGGCATCGGGCACTTCCAGTTCGGTCGCAATGGCGATGGCCGCCAGCGCGTTCTGGATATTGTGCATGCCGGGCAGGTTCAGTACCACATCCAGCGGCGTCTCGGCATGGCTGTTGAGCTGGCGCAACACGGTGAAGTGCATCTGGCCGTCGACCGCGCGCGCATTGACCGCGCGGATCTGCGCGTCCTCGGCAAAGCCATAGCGCACGATCGGCTTGGAGACGAACGGCATGATCTCGCGCACGTTGGGATCGTCCACGCACAGCACCGCGATGCCGTAGAACGGCAGGCGCTGGGTGAATTCCACGAACGCCTGCTTGAGCCGGGCGAAGTCGTGCCCGTAGGTGTCCATGTGATCGGCGTCGATATTGGTAATGACCTCGATCACCGGGAACAGGTTCAGGAACGAGGCATCCGACTCGTCGGCCTCGGCCACGATGAAGTCACCCGTACCCAGGCGCGCGTTGGCGCCCGCCGAATTCAAGCGGCCGCCAATCACAAAGGTGGGATCGAGCCCGCCTTCGGCCAGCACCGACGCCACCAGGCTGGTGGTGGTGGTCTTGCCGTGGGTGCCGGCGATGGCCACGCCCTGCTTCAGGCGCATCAGCTCGGCCAGCATCACCGCGCGCGGCACCACCGGGATGCGCTTGGCGCGCGCAGCCAGCACCTCGGGGTTGTCGTTGGTGACGGCGGTGGACACCACCACGGCATTGGCGCCGTTGATGTTGGCGGCATCGTGGCCGTGCATCACGGTCGCGCCCAGCGATGCGAGGCGCCGCGTGGCGGCGTTGCTGCCCACGTCGGACCCTGAGACCTTATATCCCTGGTTCAACAGGACCTCCGCGATGCCGCTCATGCCGGCGCCGCCGATGCCTACGAAGTGGATGTTCTTGACGATGTGCTTCATGAATCCGTTGTATCAATCCCTGGCCATCTGGCTGCAGATCTCCGCCACGCGCCGGGTTGCTTCCGGCTTGGCAAGACCACGCGCCTGATGCGCCATCTCTTTGAGTCGGGGCCGCGACAGCGAGGCCAGCGTCTGCGCCAGCCCGCTCGCGGTCAGTTCGTTCTGCTGGACCAGCAAGGCGGCATCCTGGCTCGACAGGAATTTCGCATTGGTGGTCTGGTGGTCATCGACCGCATGCGGGAAAGGCACGAACAGTGCCGCCACGCCTGCCGCCGCCACCTCCGACACGGTCATCGCACCCGCGCGGCAGATCACCAGATCCGCCTCGGCGTAGGCCGCTGCCATGTCGTCGATAAAGGGCAATGCTTCCGCCGCCACGCCGGCGGCCTGGTAATTGGCGCGCAGCGTGTCGATCTGCTTGGCGCCGGCCTGGTGCCTGACCAGCGGGCGCTCGCCTTCCGGCAGCAGCGCCAGCGCCTTCGGTACGACTTCGTTGAGCGCCGCCGCGCCCAGGCTGCCGCCCACCACCAGCAGCCGCAACGGGCCGCTGCGGCTGTCATAGCGCTGCTCGGGCGCCGGCATCCGCGCGACTTCGTCACGCACCGGGTTGCCGGTCCACTCGCTGTCCGGCAGCGCGTTCGGGAAGGCGCACAGCACCCGGTCCGCGACCTTCGCCAACACCTTGTTGGCCAGACCGGCGATCGAGTTCTGCTCATGCAGCACCAGCGGCCGGCCCAGCAGCGACGCCATCATGCCCGCCGGGAAGGTGATATAGCCGCCCATGCCCAGCACCACATTGGGCCGCACCCGGCGCAGCGCCTGCACGCTTTGCCAGAAGGCGCGCAACAGGTTCAGCGGCAGCATCAGCTTGGTCAGCGGACCCTTGCCGCGCAAGCCGCCGAACTGGATGAACTCCATCGGGATGTCGTACTTGGGCACCAGCGTGGCTTCCATGCCTGTCCGGTTGCCCAGCCACACGACGCGCCAGCCCTGCTCGCGCAATGCGCGCGCGACCGCCAGCCCGGGGAATACATGCCCCCCGGTGCCGCCGGCCATCACGAGCAAGGTGCGCGGTGCGGTCATACTTTCCCTCCGCGCATCATGACGCGATTCTCATAGTCGATGCGCAGCAGGATCGCCAGCGCCACGCAGTTCATCAAAATGCCCGAGCCGCCGTAGCTCACCAGCGGCAGGGTCAGCCCCTTGGTGGGCAGCAGGCCCAGGTTCACGCCCATATTGATAAAGGTCTGCCAGCCGATCCAGATGCCGACGCCCTTGGCCACCAGGCCCGCAAAGGTGCGGTCGAGCTGCAGGGCGGTACGGCCGATCTCGAAGGCGCGGCGCACCATCCAGTAGAACAGCACGATCACCACCAGCACACCCACAAAGCCGAATTCCTCGCCAATCACGGCGAGGATGAAGTCGGTATGCGCCTCGGGCAGGTAGTGCAGTTTCTCAATACTGCCGCCCAGCCCCACCCCGGTCCACTCACCGCGGCCGAAGGCGATCAGCGAGTGGGTGAGCTGGTAGGCCTTGCCGAGCGCATTGGCCTCTTCCCACGGGTTGAGATAGGCGAAGATCCGCTCGCGCCGCCATGGCGACGCCGTGATCAGCAGCGCAAAGGCGCCCACCGCCACGCCGACCAGACCGGCGAACAGCTTGCCGTTGATACCGCCCAGGAACAGGATGCCCATGGCGACCGTGGCCACCACCAGGAAGGCACCCATGTCGGGCTCCAGCAGCAGCAGCATGCCTACCACGACCACCGCCACGCCCATCGGCAGGAAACCCTTGCCGACGTTTTGCATCCACTCCTGCTTGCGCACGGTGTAGTTGGCGGTGTACAGCACCACCGCCAGCTTCATGAACTCGGACGGCTGGAAGTTCATGATGCCGAGCGGAATCCAGCGCCGCGCGCCATTCACGCCCTTGCCCACGAAGGGCACCAGCACGAGGATCAGCATCACCAGCGCGATCACGAACAGCTTGGGCGCGTACTTGTCCCAGAACTTGACCGGGATCTGGAAGGCCAGCAAGCCCATGGACAGCCCGATGAACAGCGCGAACGCATGTCGTGCGAGAAAATGGCTTTCACGGTAGTTGGCGTACCGCGGCGAGTCCGGCAGCGCGATCGAGGCCGAGAAGACCATCACCAGGCCAAGCGCGAGCAGCACGATCGCCACCCACAGCAGCGGCTGGTCGTACTCCATCATGCGCGAGCGCGTCGGCTTGACGCCGGACACCGCATCGCGCAATCCGCCCCAGGCGTTGCCGATGGTGGCTCCGATAAAGCCGCTGCGCTTGACCGGTGCGTCGCTCATGGCACGATCCCCCTGGACATCGCCAGTTCTTCCACCGCGGCACGAAAGACTTCGGCGCGATGCACATAGTTACGGAACATGTCGAGGCTGGCGCACGCCGGCGACAGCAGCACAGCATCGCCGCCCTGCGCCGCAGTGGCGGCCAGGCCGACAGCCTGTTCGAGCGTGGCGGCGTCGGCCAGCGTGACGCCGGTTTCCTGCAGCGCGCGGCGCAGCTCGCCCGCATCCTTGCCGATCAGCACCACGGCGCGGGCGTACTGCGCCACCGGCGCGGCCAGCGGCGAGAAATCCTGCCCCTTGCCTTCGCCGCCGGCAATCAGCACCACGCGCTTGTCCAGCCCGGACAGCGCGGCCACGGTAGCGCCCACATTGGTGCCCTTGCTGTCATCGAAGAATTCGACGTCGTCGATCGTGGCGACCCACTCCACCCGGTGCGGCTCGCCGCGGTATTCCCGCAGGCCGTGCAGCAAGGCGTTCAGCGGCAGGTCGATGGCACGGCACAGCGCCAGCGCGGCCATCGCATTGGTGGCGTTGTGCATGCCGCGGATATGCAGCGCATCCGCCGGCATCAGGCGCTTGTGGCGCACCGGAACGGCTTGCGCTTCTTCGGCGGCGGCGGCCTTGCGGCGGCGCGGCTTGTTCTCGCCGTCGGATTCGCTATCGGGTTCCGCCACCACCAGCCAGGGCATGCCGCCCTCTCGCAGCACGCCGAAGCTGCCCGGTACCTCGGGCAGGTCGGTGCCGAAAGTCACCGGCGCCGTGCCGGGGCGCGCCATGTCCAGGCTCAGGCGGTCGTTGCGGTTCAGGATCTGCACGCAGCCGGCTTCGCCCGGCGCCGGCGCCGGGCCGAAGATGCGGGCCTTGGCGGCGGCATAGGCTTCCATGCTGCCGTGCCAGTCAAGATGGTCCTGGGTGATATTGAGCACCGTGGCCGCGTGCGGCACCAGCGTGTACGTGGTTTCCAGCTGGAAGCTCGACAACTCCAGCACCCAGACCTCGGGCAGCGTGGCCGAGGCAATGCACGCGGCCAGCTTGTCCAGCGCCGAGGGGCTGATGTTGCCCGCCACCGCCACGCTCTTGCCGGCGCGCTCGACCAGGCGGCCGGTCAGCGCGGTGGTCGTCGTCTTGCCATTGGTGCCGGTGATTGCCAGCAGCTTCGGCGCATAGCCCGACTCTGCCTGAAGGTGCGCCAGCGCACGCGCGAACAGCTCGATCTCGCCCCACACTGGAATCCCGCGCTCGCGCGCCGCGGCCAGCAGCGCGGCAGTGGCGCTTTCCAGCGGCGACAGTCCGGGGCTGATCGTCACCAGTTCGATGCCGTCCAGCAGTGCGTCCGAGAAGGAACCACCATGAAATTCGGCCGAAGGCAGCTCGGCTTGCAGGAAGACCAGGTTGGCAGGCGCCTCGCGCGTGTCGGCAACGCGCACGGGCGCGCCATACTGGCCGCACCAGCGCGCCATCGCCAGGCCCGATTCGCCGAGGCCCAGCACCAGCACATGAGGTTTTTGCAACTCGCCAAACACTTCGATTCCCGCCTTTTTCGTTTCTGCGTTGATAGATATGCGCCGGTTCAGCGCAACTTGAGCGACGACAGCCCGATCAGCACCAGCAACATGGTGATGATCCAGAAGCGCACCGTCACCTGCGTTTCCTTCCAGCCCGACAATTCAAAGTGGTGATGCAGTGGCGCCATCTTGAACAACCGCCTGCCCTCGCCGTAACGCCGCTTGGTGATCTTGAACCACGTCACCTGCAGCATCACCGACAAGGTTTCCACCACGAAGATGCCGCCCATCACGAACAGCACGATCTCTTGGCGCACGATCACCGCCACCGTGCCCAGCGCGCCGCCCAGCGCCAGCGCACCGACGTCGCCCATGAAGACCTGGGCCGGATGGGCGTTGAACCAGAGGAAGGCCAGGCCCGCCCCCGCCATCGCCGAACAAAAGATCAGCAACTCGCCAGCCCCCGGGATATGCGGGAACAGCAGGTATTTGCTGTAGACCGAACTCCCCATCACGTAGGCAAATACACCCAGCCCGCTGCCCACCAGCACCACGGGCATGATCACCAGCCCGTCCAGGCCGTCGGTCAGGTTCACCGCATTGCTCGAGCCCACGATCACCAGGTAGGTCAGCACGATAAAGCCGGCCACGCCCAGCGGATAGCTCACTTCCTTGAAGAAGGGCACGATCAGGTTGGACTTGTAGGGCATGTCCAGCGACAGTCCGCCTTCGACCCAGCCCAGGAACAGGTCCCACACCCGCACATTGCTGCTTTCCGACACCGAAAACGCCAGGTAGACCGCGGCCACCAGGCCGATCAGGGTCTGCCAGAAAAACTTCTCGCGGCTCGACATGCCGCGCGGATCGCGATAGACCACCTTGCGGTAATCGTCCACCCAGCCGATCGCGCCGTAGCCGAAGGTCACCAGCATCACGACCCAGATGAAACGATTGCCCCAGTCGCACCACAGCAACGTGGAGATGGCGATCGACACCAGCACCAGCACGCCGCCCATGGTGGGCGTGCCGGCCTTGACCAGATGCGACTGCGGGCCGATGGTGCGCACCGCCTGGCCGATCTTGAGTTCGGTCAGCTTGCGGATCACCCAGGGTCCAAGGCCGAGCCCGATCAAAAGCGCGGTGAGGTTGGCCATCACCGCGCGGAAGGTCAGGTAGTTGAAGACCCGCAGGAAGCTGTAGTCGTTTTGCAGCCACTGGGCCAGAGCCAATAACATCGTGTTTCCGTATTCCTTTCGACAACCGCCCGGCGTGGCCGGGCTATCTGATTGCTTGATTAAGTGTTGATGACGATTAATGCGCGGGAGTGTCTGCGACCAGCGCATCCACCATCCGTTCCATCCGCATGAACCGGGATCCCTTCACAAGTACCGCGCTTGCTGCCGCCACGGTACCGTCCTTGTCTTCCGCCAACGCCTGCGCGAGGTCTTCAGCGCGTTCGAAATGCCGGGCCTGCGCGCCAAAGGCCTGCACCGCGTGCACCACTGCCGCGCCCGTCGCCCATAGCGTCTCGATGCCGCTGGCGTTCGCATAGGCACCGATCTCCGCATGGAAAGCCGGCCCCTGGTCGCCCACTTCGCCCATATCCCCCAGCACCAGCAGGCGCGGCGCGGCAAACCCGGCGAGCACGTCGATGGCCGCGCGCACCGAATCCGGATTGGCGTTGTAGCTATCGTCGATCACCAGCGTGCCGCCGGCAGCGTGCTTGACCTGCAGCCGCCCCTTGACCGCCGCAAACCCGGCCAGGCCGGCGCGGATCGCCTCAACGCCCACGCCGGCGCCCAGCGCGCAGGCGACCGCCGCCAGCGCGTTACGCACGTTGTGGGTGCCAAGCACCGACAGGCGGACCTCGAACGCAGCGCCGGGCGCCCGTACCTGCATCACTTGCACACCATCTTCCAGATGCACGCCGGCACTGACATCGGCGCCCGCATCCAGGCCGAACGACAGCACGCGCCGCTGGCCGGCCGCCTGCCGCCAGATGCCGGCATGTGCCCCGCCGCCCTCGGCGTCGAGCGGAAACACCGCCACGCCGTCGGCGGGCAATGCCGCGATGGCCGCCGCATGCTCGTGCGCCACAGCCTCGACGCTCACCATGAACTCCTGGTGCTCGCGCTGGGCATTGGTCACCACGGCCACGGTGGGCTGTGCGATGCCGGCCAGGTAAACCGTCTCGCCCGGGTGGTTCATGCCCAGTTCGAGCACGGCGAGCCGGTGCGCATCGGTCAGGCGCAGCACAGTCAGCGGCAAGCCGATATCGTTGTTCAGGTTGCCGCCGGTGGCGAGCCTGGCGCCCTCCCCCACCGCCGCGGCGAAGATCGCCGCGATCATTTCCTTGACCGTGGTCTTGCCGTTGCTGCCCGTCACTGCAACCGCGGGCAGGCTGAAGCGGCGGCGCCAGCCGGCTGCCAGCTGGCCCAGCGCAAGGCGGGTATCGGGCACCACGATGGCGGGAATGCCAAGCCCGGCATCGGGCTCGCGCTCCACCAAGACCGCGGCGGCGCCACGCGCCACCACATCGGCCAGGAAGTCATGCGCATCGAAGCGCTCGCCCCTGAGCGCGACAAAGAGGTCGCCGGGCTGGACCGTGCGGCTGTCGGTGAGCACGCGCGAGAAGGCGCGGCTGGCGGCGCCATCCGGCCCGGAAATACGCGCGCCGGCGATCCAGCCGGCGGCTTGCTGCAGATCAGTCATGGTGAATTGCGTCATGCCGACACCCCACGCGTACCCAGCGTCAGCCGGACGTGCTCGCGGTCGGAGAATGGCCGCTTGCGGCCATGCACCTCCTGGGTGGCTTCGTGCCCCTTGCCGGCCACCAGCACCACGTCGGCCGCGGTAGCGTGCTTGATGGCGTACAGGATGGCGGCGGCCCGGTCTTCGATCAGGTGGGTGTGGCTGTGGTCGTCGATGCCATCGGCGATCGCGTTCAGGATGTCCAGCGGGTCTTCGCTGCGCGGGTTGTCGCTGGTCAGCACGACTTCGTCGGCAAGGCGCGCGGCCACCGCGCCCATCAGCGGGCGCTTGATCGGATCACGGTCTCCACCGCAGCCGAACACGCACCACAGCCGGCCCTTGCGCGCCTGTGCCACCGGGCGCAGCGCGGCCAGGGTCTTTTCCAGCGCGTCCGGCGTGTGGGCGTAATCGACCACCGCCAGCGGGCCATCCTGGCCGCCGTGGCTGCCACCGAACAACTCCATGCGGCCGTCGACCGGCCTGAGCGTGCGCAGCGCGTCGATGGCTGCAGCCCACTCGATGCCGCTGGCGAGCGCGGCGCCGAGCACGGCGAGCAGGTTGCTGACATTGAACTCGCCGATCATCGGCGTGGCAACATCGGCGCTGCCGAAGCTGCCGTCGACATGGAACGCGGTGCCGGCAGCCGTGGCGCGCACGCCGGTGGCGCGCAGCCACTGGCCGCCCTTGCGGGTGGCTCCGGCGGCGCCGTCGATGCCGTATTCGATCACCTGCCCGGTGGCCAGCGTGCCAGCCAGCAGGCGCCGGCCCATGGCGTCGTCACGATTGATCACGGCCGCGCGCAGGCCGGGCCATTGGAACAGCAAAGCCTTGGCCGCCTCGTACTCGGCCATGGTGCCGTGGTAATCGAGATGGTCCTGGGTCAGGTTGGTCAGCACCGCCACGGCGAAGTGCGTACCGGCCACCCGGCCCTGCTCGAGCCCGTGCGAGGACACTTCCATTGCCACGGCTCGCGCGCCGGCGGCATTCAGTTCCGCCAGGCTGTCCTGCAACTGGACCGCGTCGGGCGTGGTGAAACCGGTAGCCGTGAGCGCATCAGGAAAACCCGTGCCAAGGGTGCCGATGGTGGCACAGCGCGTACCGGCCGCCTGCAGCGCGCGCGCCAGCCACTGGCTGCATGAAGTCTTGCCATTGGTACCCGTGACGCCGATCACCGCGAGATCGCTCGCGCCGTTGCCATACCAGCCCGCGGCGATCGGGCCGGCGAGCTGGTGCAGGCCCGACACACCAAGGTGCGGCACGGTCTCGCCGTGCGGCCACGCAAAGCCATCGGCCTCGTGGACGATCGCGCTGGCGCCGCGGGCGATGGCCTGGGCGATATGCGGGCGCGCATCGGTCGACAGGCGCTCGTTGCCGAGCACGTAGGCGAAGAAGACGTCGCCCTGGGTCAGCCGGCGCGTGTCACCGGTCAGCTTGGCGCCGGCCGGCGCGTGCTGGCGCAACCAGTCCAGCGCGTCGCCGGCCTGTGCGGCCACTTCGAGGGGGAGCAGCGGCTGGCTCATTGCGTCGCGCTCCACGGTTCGCTTTCCTGCACCTTGTCGCTCACCACGAGTTGTCGGATCGGCGAATCCGGCTGCACATTGAGCGCACGCAGCGCGCCACCGGTAATCGCCGCGAAAGCCGGGCCCGCCGCGGCGCCGCCGTAGTGGCTGGCGGGGGGGGGGGCGGCCNTGGCTGCCGGAGGTGGGCTCGTCCACGCTGACGGCCACGATCACGCGCGGGTTCGACATCGGCGCCAGGCCGATGAAGGAAGCGCGATACTTGCTGCGGTCGTAGCCGCGGCCAACGTGCTTGTAGGCGGTGCCGGTCTTGCCGCCCACCCGGTAGCCCATCACCTGGGCCTCGGGCGCGGTGCCGCCGGGTGCCGTCACGGTCTCGAGCATGGCTCGCACCTGGCGCGCCACTTCGGGCGACAGCACGCGCTCTCCGGTAACCGGGCCATTGGCACGGAACATCGTGATCGGGATCAGTTCGCCGTCATGGGCGAAGATGGTGTAGGCATGGGCGATCTGGAACAGCGACACGGACAGGCCGTAGCCATAGGACATGGTCGCCTGCTCGATGGGCCGCCAGCTCTTGAACGGGCGCACCCGTCCCGCCACCGCGCCCGGGAAGCCGATCTTGGGCGCCTGCCCCAGGCCCAGGCTGGTATACATATCCCACATTTCCTGCGGCTTGAGCAGCATCGCGATCTTGGTCGTGCCGATGTTGCTCGACTTCTGGATAATGCCGGCGACCGTCAACGACCCGTAATTATGGGTGTCGCTGATGGTGGCGCCTTCGTAGTTGAACTTGCCGGAAGTGACGAAGACCGTCGACGGCGTGACGCGCTTGAGCTGCAGTGCCAAGCCGACCGTAATCGGCTTCATCATCGAACCCGGCTCGAAGGTATCGGTCAGCACCCGGTTGCGCAGCTGTTCGCCCGACAGCCGGGTGCGGTCGTTGGGGTTGTAGGTCGGCCAGTTGGCCAGCGCCAGCACCTCGCCGGTCTGCGCGTCGAGCACCACGGCGCTGGCCGCCTTGGCCTTGCTGCGCTCGACGATGGCCTTGACCTCGTTGTGGGCCAGGTACTGGATCTTGGCGTCGATCGAGAGCTGCTGGTCCTCGCCGTCGCGCGGCGCCTTGAGGATGCCCACATCCTCCACCACGCGGCCGAGGCGGTCCTTGATCACCTGGCGCGCACCGGACTTCCCGGCCAGCACAGCCTCGCGCGCCAGTTCCACGCCCTCCTGGCCACGGTCTTCCACATTGGTAAAGCCGACGATGTGCGCCATCGCCTCGCCCTCCGGGTAGAAGCGCTTGTATTCGCGGGTCTGGTGAATGCCGTCGATCTTGAGCGCGGCGATCTTGTCCGCGGCGTCCGGCAGCACCTGGCGCTTCAGGTAAACGAAGCTCTTGTCCTCCGTAAACTTGCGGCGCAGTTCCTTGTCACTCATGTCGAGCAGCTTGCTCAACTGGCGAATCTTGTCCGCGTCGATTTCGTCCGGAACGTCCTCCGGGACCGCCCAGATCGCCTTCACGGGAAGGCTGGTAGCCAGCACCAGCCCATTGCGGTCGAGGATCTTGCCGCGCGTTGCCGGCAACTCGAGGGTGCGCTGGAATCGCTTCTTGCCCTCGGCCTCATAGAACTGGTTGCCTGGACCCTGGATCCACAGCGCGCGTCCGGCCAAGGCGACGAAGGCGGCGAACATCATGAAAACCACCAGCTTGGAGCGCCACATCGGCAGGCGCAGGCCAAGCACGGGGCTGGCCGCGAACTGGCCGGTGCGCGGGCGCGAAGGGTTTCCGCGCTGGGCGTTTTGCGAGGGCCGGGCGATGGTCATGGCTTGCTCCCCTCCGGCGCGGCGGCCGCAGGCGCGTTCGCAGGTGGCGCATCAAGCACCACGCCGGCCAGATATTGGGTCCTGCCGGGAAGTACCGGCGTCATCTTCAGCTGCGTGCGCGCCGCTTCGGCAATGCGTGCGCTCTTGCCAAGCGCGCTCTGCTGGTACTGCAAGCGGGACCAGTCGATGTCGAGCTGCTTTTCTTCCGCCTGCGCACGCTCGTAGGCGACGAACAGGGTCCGGGCCTGGTGCTGAGCGCTCACGAGCGAGAGCGCGCACAGCATCAGTGCTGCCAGCAGGAAGAAGGTCAGGCGGTTCATGCGCGGCCCGCCTGCTCGGTGGATGCGGATACGGCGGGCAGCTTCTCGGCCACGCGCATCACCGCCGAGCGCGCGCGCGGGTTGGCGGCGATCTCTTCGGCGCCCGGCTTGACCCGGCCGAGCAGCCTCAGCGTGGGCTGCGGCAACTGGTCGGCGCGCAGGGGCGCGCGGCGCATGGCGGGGTCGGCGTTCTGCTGCGGACGGGCGTGCGCCTGCATGAACCGCTTGACGATGCGGTCCTCAAGCGAGTGAAAGCTGATGACCACCAGCCGCCCTCCTGCCTGCAACAAGTCGTAAGCCGCGCTCAGGCCTCTTTCGAGGTCCGCAAGCTCTTGATTGATGTGAATCCGTAGAGCCTGAAAGGTGCGGGTCGCAGGGTCCTGACCCTTCTCGCGTGTTTTGACGGCTTTCGCCACGAGCGCGGCAAGCTCGGCAGTAGTGGTGAGAGGTCCGCCATGGCCGGGTTCGCTCCTGCGAGCAACAACCGCCTTTGCAATCTGTACAGCAAACCGTTCTTCCCCATAGTCCCGTATCACCCTCGCGATGTCTTGCTCATCCGCTTGCGCCAGCCATTGCGCGGCGGTAATGCCGCGCGTGGTGTCCATGCGCATGTCCAGCGGTCCCTCGAAGCGAAAGGAAAAGCCCCGCTCCGCATCGTCGATCTGGGGCGAGCTGATCCCCAGGTCGAGCAGTATCCCGGTCACCTTGCCGCGACCTGCCAGCCGGTCCGACATCTCGGCGAAGCTGGTGTGCTCAATGGAGAAGCGGGCATCCTTGATGGTGCCCGCCTCTGCGATTGCTGCCGGATCCTTGTCGAATGCCACCAGGGCTCCGGCCGGGCCCAGCCGGGCCAATATTGCCCGGCTGTGCCCCCCTCTGCCGAAGGTGCCGTCCACGTAGACGCCGTCCGGCCGCCAGACCAGGGCTTCGACAGCCTCGTCCAGCAGCACGGTGCGATGGCGCAGGGCGGTGGTCCCTGGCGTTTGGGTTGAGCTCATGACCTCGTCAGAAAGAGAAGTTCTTCAATGCATCCGGCATGCCCTGTGCCATCGCCTGCTGTTCCTTGGCGGCGTAGGTTGCGGCGTCCCAGACTTCGAAATGGCTGCCCATTCCAAGCAGCATGACTTCCTTGTCAAGCATGGCGGCATTGCGCAGCTCGGGGGCAATCAGCACCCGGCCCGCGCCGTCCATGTCGACGTCAGCGGCATTGCCCAGGAAGATGCGCTTCCACCAATGCGCGTCCATCGGCAAGGCCGCAATGCGACTACGGAAGTTTTCCCATTCAGGGCGGGGAAACAGCAGCAGGCAGCCGTCCGGGTGCTTGGTCAGCGTCACCCGGCCTTCGGCCTGCTGTTGCAGCGCTTCACGGTGCCGCGCCGGAATCGACATCCGGCCCTTGGCATCCAGTGACAGTGCCGATGCTCCCTGAAACAAGCTAGCCCCCGATCCGCGCCGGCATCTTTACTGCCGGTTGGCGCGTGAATCCTTCGGAATCCGACGTTGGGCGATGATCCCACAGCCAGACTACCTTTTCACACAAAAATACACTTCCTCACACTATTTCCCACTTTAGAGGAAGCGATTTGGCGGGTCAAGGCTCGCCGCAAGGCAACAAACCGGGTTTTTTGAATTAGAACAATGACTTAGCGCGCACACTTCACGCACCGAAAAAGTGAATCCCTAATGAAATGAAGATCTTATGGAGGAAAGCAGAGAAACCACCTGAGAACAGCAAGGGGAGGAACTGCCTGCGGCACGAAATTCAGCCACGCGGGACCGATGGAAGGATACAACGTTTTGGCGTCTACCCTGCGTACGCAGGGTGCCAGTTGCCGCGCAGCGCCAGGCAACTGCGCGTGGCGAGCGGCGAATGCCGCGGGGATTCATCCTGCGCCATACCGTAGCGCCGTCAGATCCGGTACGCGGCGGTGGTCATGACCCGGGAGGCAGCTCGCATCATCGCCCGCACCGGCGCTGGCAGCGGCATGCCACCCGCCTCGCGGGCAGCGGCGCCGTGGCGGACCTCATCGTCGCGCATCTGTTCCAGAATCGCGCGCGAGCGGGCGTCGGCAACGGGAATCTGTTCGAGATGGCCGTTAAGGTGCTGCTCGACCTGGTACTCGGTCTCGGACACGAAACCCAGGCTGACGCGGTCGCCTGCCCGCCCCGCAGCCCAGCCGATGGCAAACGCGCCGGCATACCAGAGCGGGTTGAGCAGGCTCGGACGCGAGCCTAGCTCACGCAGACGCTCGGCGCACCAGCCGAGGTGGTCTTCTTCCTCGCGCGCGGCCTCGTCCATCTGCGCGCGCACCTGCGCGGTCCGCGCGGTCAGCTTCTGCGCCTGGTAGAGAGCCTGCGCGCAAACCTCGCCTACGTGGTTGACCCGCATGAGCCCGGCCACATGGCGGCGTTGCGACTGGTCGAGGCTGTCCGTATCGGGCGCGAGCGTTTCCGCCGGATTGGCGCGGCTGGCACGGGTGACGCCTGCGATCGCGCGCAAGGCCACATCGAATTCGCGAATCAAGTTATCCATGAATGCATCGCTGGTGGTTGCTCGGGACAGGCGCGCCGCCCGCTCCCGCCGCGGCGGACACAACGCTTGTGAAATCGCCTCGGGATTTCCCGCATTGTACCGTGAGCGCATCGCGCCCCGCCCTGCAGCCAGCCCCCGCCAGGCCAGCGCCTGCCGCATCCGATACTCCAAAACCCTGAGTTGTGAAAAGCTGACAAGGGCAGTCGCCCCGATTGTGAAAAGAGGGCGGTTTGTTACAGTACTTGGCAGCTTCTGACGAAGTTGGGTAAGCGGTGCATGGAGACTCAGGAGGTTTCTCCGCTGACCACCAATAATTCTTACATGGAGATCATCGAGCATGAAAAAATCGCTTCTCGCGCTGGCTGCGCTGGGTGCATTTGCGAGTGCCGCACAGGCACAGTCCAGCGTGACGCTGTACGGCGTGGCGGATATGAACCTCGAATACGTCAGTCACATGGGCTCGCAAACGCCGACGATTGCCAACGGCTTTAATGCCGGCCAGGGCAACAACCTGTACCGCATGTCGTCCGGCGGCCTGTCCGGTTCGCGTTGGGGTCTGCGTGGCGTGGAAGATCTGGGCAGCGGCATGAAAGCCCTGTTCGTGCTCGAAAGTGGTTTCGGCCTTGACAATGGATCGCTTCAGCAGGGCGGCCGCATGTTCGGTCGTCAAGCGTACGTCGGCCTGGAAAGCGCCCAGGCTGGCCGCTTCACCTTCGGTCGCCAGTACACCACGCTGTTCGACCTGCTCGCCAACTTCTCGCCCAGCGGCTATGCCACCCAGTATGAACCGGTGGTGGCCCAGCTCGGCCTGAACTTCCGCTCGGACAATACCGCCAAGTACACCGGCGTATTCGGCCCGGTAACCGCCATCGCCCACTGGTCGTTCGGCAACGGCGTGGCCGGCAACGGCGAAGTCCCGGGACAATTCCGCCGTGATACGGGCTACGGTGCCGGTGCAGCATACGCTGCCGGTCCGTTCGGCGTGACCGTCGCCTACGACCAGTACAACCCGACCCTGAGCGCGGCCGGCGACACCGGCACCTTCAAGAAGGCCGCGGTAGCAGGCAGCTATGCCTTCGGCGCGGCCAAGATCATGGGCGGCTATCGCTGGGGTCAGTCCAAGGCGCAGAACGGAACGGCCCTGCTGCGTGACAACTATTACTGGATTGGCGCTAACTATCAGGTCCTGCCGGCGTTGGGCCTGACGCTGCAGTACACCTACGACGACGTTATCAAGCTGAACAACGTGAACGTCGCGAACCCTTGGCAGATCGGGTTCATCGCCGACTACAACCTGTCCAAGCGCACCGACGTCTACCTGACCACCGCATTCTCGAAGAATGCAGGCCTGAACTTCGACACCTCGGCGATCAGCTTCGCCAATGGCTACTTCCTCGGCACCGGCAAGAACACCATGATCGGCGCGGCCGTGGGTATCCGCCACAAGTTCTGAGCGCATCCGCGTTCTTTTGCAAAGGCACCTTCGGGTGCCTTTTTTGCTTTCCGGCCACACCTCGCGCTCCATCCTAGGGCATCACCCCATCGGCACCTTGTTATGCCGACACTACAATGCAGCAACCTCTTCGGCCGCATTCAAATCGTGCCGTGCGGCCGCAGCCAAAACCAACAAGGAGACAGCCCATGCACCGCACCCGCCGCCGCGCGGCCCAGATGCTGCTGGCCACTATCGCCGGCGCATGCCTTGGCGCCTTCGCCTGGCAAGCCCCCGCGCTGGCCGCCGACCCTTACCCCAACAAGCCGATCCGACTGGTGGTTCCGTTCCCCGCCGGCGGCACCACCGACATCCTCGCCCGCGCGGTGGCCGCCGAACTGTCGAAGCTGCAGGGATGGAATGTGGTGGTCGACAACCGGCCGGGCGCTGGGGGCAACATCGGCGCCGACATGGTCGGCAAGGCAGCGCCGGATGGCTACACGCTGCTGATGGGCACGGTCGGCACGCATGGCATCAACCAGTCGCTCTATGGCAAGCTGCCATTCGACCCGATCAAGGACTTCGCACCCATCACCGAGGTGGCTTCGGTGCCGAATGTGCTGGTGGTCAATCCGGCCTTCGCCCAGCAGAACCGCATCAACAGCGTCAACGACCTGATTACCTACGCGCGCGCCAATCCCGGCAAGCTCAATATGGCATCGAGCGGCAACGGCACCTCGATCCATCTCGCCGGCGAGTTGTTCAAGACCCAGACCCGTACCTTCATGGTGCACTTCCCCTACAAAGGCAGCGGCCCGGCACTGACCGACCTGGCCGGGGGCACCATGCAGCTGATGTTCGACAACCTGCCTTCGTCGATGGCGCTGATCAAGTCCGGCAAGCTCAAGGCGCTGGCAGTCACCAGCGCCAAACCCTCTCCGGCGCTGCCCGGCGTGCCGACGGTGGCCGAAGCGGGTCACCTGCCCGGCTTCGAGGCCAGTTCCTGGTTCGGCCTGCTGGCACCCGCAGGCACACCGCACGACATCGTCGCGCGCATCCAGCAGGAAGTCGCCCGCTCGCTAGCCACGCCAGCGGTGCGGGAGAAGATGCAGGCCCAGGGCGCGGAGCCGGTCGGCAATACGCCGGAGCAGTTCGCGGCCTTTATTCGCGCCGAACATGCCAAGTGGGCCAAGGTCGTCAAGGATTCGGGCGCCAAGGTGGATTGAGGCCCCTTGCGGCCCGTGGCCGCACGCGAGCGCATATACTTGAGGCATCAAACAACCTGCGTGCCGCGATGCCCATCACACCTGCCGCCGAAGCTGCCGGGAGCTCCGGGACCTCCGGAATCCCTGAAAAGGCCGGCGCCGAAGAGGCGCCGGTCGATCTCGAAACCCGCGCCGAAGACACCACCCATGATGCCCTGCGCCTGTGGCTGCGGCTGCTGACCTGCACCAACCTGGTCGAGTCCGACATCCGCTCGCGGCTGCGGCAAGACTTCGCCTGTACCTTGCCGCGCTTCGACCTTATGTCCCAGCTCGACCGCCATCCCGAAGGCCTGAAGATGGGCGAGCTGTCGCGCCGCATGATGGTCACCGGCGGCAACGTCACCGGCATTACCGACCAGCTCCAGCAGGAAGGCCTGGTTTCGCGCGAGGCGCTGCCAAGCGATCGCCGCGCCT
The DNA here is from genome assembly GCF_000611145.1 of Cupriavidus sp. SK-3. Taxonomy (NCBI): domain Bacteria; kingdom Pseudomonadati; phylum Pseudomonadota; class Betaproteobacteria; order Burkholderiales; family Burkholderiaceae; genus Cupriavidus; species Cupriavidus sp. SK-3. Next base: position 120,794 of record NZ_JFJV02000291.1, read on the forward strand.
ACCTGATCCGGCTCACCCCGGCCGGGCGCACGGCGTTCTCCGGAATGGCGCGCGCGCATGAGGCATGGATCGAGCAGTTGTTCAGCGGCCTGCCGCAAGCCGACCGGCGCGCGCTGTTCCGCCTGCTGGGCAAGCTCAAGGCTGGCCTGGTGAGCGCATGAACACACGCCGGCCGGGACTGCCCGCGCTTGCCGCCTTGCTGCTGCCACTGCTGTTGGCAGCCGCTTGCCAGAGCGCGCCGCCGGGGCCGCAGATCACGCCACTCAATGCCACCATCAAGCTTGGGCGCATCAGCGCGAAGACGCTGGCGGGCCGGATCGATATACCGGATGCCGGCACGGTAAATTCCGCGGTAGGCGTTGGTGGCGCGGCTTGGGGCGGCGGCGGCTGGAGCGGCGGCAGCGTTGGTTTTTCCGTCAACCTGAACCAGTTGCTCAACCCGCTGCCGCAGCCGCAGATGGACCTGTACCAATACACGGTGGTGGCCCTCGATGGCAGCCGCATCACCGTCAATGGTCCGGCGGCGCCCGGCCTGGAGTCGGGCGCCTGCGTACGGATGATCTATCCCGATGGCGCGCACGAGCCGCGGCTTGCGCCTTCGCGCGAATGCTGACGAATCCCCGCGCCAAATGAAAAACGGCCTCCGCGCGGGAGGCCGTTTTTCCGTCGCTTGCGGCCTCGCTCAGGCAGCCTTGCGGGTATCGCGCAATTCGCGGCGCAGGATCTTGCCGACGTTGGTCTTGGGCAACTCGCCGCGGAACTCCACGTACTTGGGCCGCTTGTAACCGGTCAGGCGTTCCTTGCAGAAGGCAATCAGCTCGGCCTCGGTCAGCCCGGGGTCCTTCTTGACCACGAACAGCTTGACCACCTCGCCCGAATGCTCGTCGGGTACCCCCACCGCCGCCACCTCGAGCACGCCGGGGCATTCCGCAACCACGCCTTCGATTTCATTCGGATACACGTTGAACCCGGACACCAGGATCATGTCTTTCTTGCGATCGACGATCTTGGTATAGCCGCGCTCGTCCATCACCCCGATATCGCCGGTCTTGAAGAAGCCGTCGGGCGTCATGACCTTGGCGGTCTCGTCCGGGCGGTTCCAGTAGCCGGCCATCACCTGCGGGCCGCGAATGCAGATCTCGCCGGGCTGGCCAAGCGGCACGTCGCGGCCGTCGTCGTCGCGGATGGCGATGTCGGTCGAGGGAATCGGCAGGCCGATGGTGCCGGAAAAAGCGTCGGTATCCGTGGGGTTGCAGGTGGCCGACGGCGAGGTTTCCGACAGGCCATAGCCCTCGATGATCGGACAGCCGGTCCTGGCCAGCCATTTCTTCGCCACCGCTTCCTGCACGGCCATGCCCCCGCCGTTGGCCACGCGCAGGCCGGAGAAGTCGACCTTGTCGATCTCCGGGTTGTTGATGAGCGCGTTGTACAGGGTGTTGACCGCCGGGAACATATTGAACTTGTACTTCTGCAGTTCCTTGATAAAGCCGGGGATGTCGCGCGGATTGGGGATCAGCACGCTCAGGCCGCCGCTGCGCATGCCCAGCAGGCAGCAGACCGTCAGCGCGAAGATGTGATACAGCGGCAGCGCTGTGATGGTGATCACCTGGTCGATCGGCGCGCCCTTGGCCAGCGCGGGCTGCATCCAGGCTTCGGACTGCAGCACGTTGGAGACGATGTTCCGGTGCAGCAGTACCGCGCCCTTCGACACGCCGGTAGTGCCGCCCGTGTACTGCAGGAAGGCGATGTCATCTGGCCCCGTATTGGCAGGCTGCAGTTGCATGCCGCGGCCCTCCTCCAGCACGGTATTGAAGCGCACGCAGTTCGGCAGCTCCCACTCCGGCACCATTTTCTTGACGTTGCGCACCACGAAATTGACGATCGCCCCCTTGAGGCCGCCCAGCAGGTCGCCCATGCTGGCCACCACCACATGCTTGACCGGCGTGGCTGACAGCACTTGCTGCAGCGTGGTGGCGAAGTTCTCCAGGATGACGATGGCCTCGGCGCCGCTGTCCTTGAGCTGGTGCTCCAGCTCGCGCGGCGTGTAGAGCGGATTGACGTTGACCACGACGAAGCCGGCGCGCAGCACGGCGGCCAGCACCACCGGGTACTGCAACACATTGGGCATCATGATGGCCACGCGCGCGCCGGGCTTGAGCCCGCGCGACTGCAGCCATGCGGCGAACTGCCGGGAGAGGCGGTCGAGCTCGCCGTAGGTGATCGACTTGTCCATACAGACAAAGGCGCGGCGATCGGCGTAGGTGCGGAAGGATGCCTCAAGCAACTCGGCCAGCGAGCGAAACTGGCTGCTATCGATCTCGGCGGGTACGCCGGCCGGGTAATGCTTCAGCCACAGTCTTTCCATGCGCCGCCTCCTGATTTCTGAATGATCGTTCGATTTTCGACAGATGCTAAACGTGCGTCCCGCTTAAGACAACACGTTAGATGAAGTCCTCTGGATGCCGCACACCTTCTGACGTGAAGTTTAGCGCACAGTTCAATATGGACTCGGGAATTCCCCTAGCACCGTGGCGGCAACCATCAGGCGTGCACCGGCAGCACCATCTTCATCATGTTCGTGGCCAGTTCCCGCGCCAGCGCTTCCGCTTCCATGCGTCCGGGCTCGTGCCAGGTGTACATAAAGCCAACGACGCTGCCGATTGCGTGCGCGGCGACGCGCGCGTCGCCATAGCTGAATACGCCGGTACGCTTGCCTTCCTCCAGCAGGGCATAGAGGTCGCGGTAAAAGGCGCGCGCCATATTGCCCAGCCAGGCCACCGTTTCCGGCCGCAGGTACTGGTTATCGCGAAAGCTCAGCGTGGCCGGCACATAGCAGGCGATGCAACGGCGCGCCATTTCCAGCAGACAGGCCTGCAGCCGCTCGCGCACCGGCAGCGCGGGATCCGCGGTCTCGCGGATGACCGGCAGGCAGGTCTGGGCCGACTCCCGGCACAGGATGTCGAAGATCTCGTATTTGTCCGTGAAGTAGTAATAGACCGCGGGCTTGGTCACGCCCAGTGCGCGGCAAAGATCGTTCATCGTCATGCCGGGATAGCCCTTGGTATAGAAGAGCTGTGCGGCGGTATCGAGGATCTGGCGGCGGCGGGCTTCCTGCCGCTCGGTGATATGCGAGCGGGCGGGAACAGTATCCAGCGCGATCTCCGGTGTCATTTCCGGCTCGGTCTCGCTGGACTTGATGGCGGGAGCGGTTTTCTGTGCAGTCGGCATGACGCGATTCTCGCATGGCGCCGGGCCCGGGAAGGCCTGGCGGTCCTCGTGGACATGTTCCGCTCGCCACCTCGCCACTGCCCGGGATCCCGACTTGACGCATGGCGGCGATGCCAATAGGATCATACCCAAGGGTACATAAATATACCAAAGAGTAAATTCCGCCAGCCTATCGGCTTGGCGGCCCACCAGCAAGGAGACACCGCCGATGGACGAGACCGCCTACCTGGCAGACCTGCACGCACGCTGGCAGCGCGCGTGGCCCGAGCGCACCCCGCGCTCGCCGCAATATCCGCTGGGGCGCCAGCCGCTCACGGAGATGCTGCGGCACTGGGGCCGCGCCCGCCCCGACTGCCCGGCGGTGATCTTCTACGGCCACGAAACCAGCTACGCCCAGCTCGATGCGCAAAGCGACCGCTGTGCCGCACTGCTGGCGGCGCACGGCATCGGCGCCGGCGACCGGGTGGCGGTGCTGATGCCCAATTGCCCGCAGTTCCACATTGCCTTCTTCGGCATCCTCAAGCTGGGCGCGGTCTACGTGCCGGTCAGCCCGCTATCGCAGCGCGCCGAGTTGCAGCACGCGTTAAACGACAGCACGCCGCGTGCCCTGATCGCACTCGACCAGCTGGTGCCGCTGGTGCGCGAAACGCGCGCCGCGCTCGGCGCACAGGATCCGCTCGCGCTGCTGTTCGTGACCAGTTTCGCTGACATGGTCCCCGCCGAGCCCACGCTGGCGCTGCCGCCCATGGTGCAGGCGCCACGCTACCAATGCGAAGCGGACGACCACGCCATCGACCTGCTGCCGGCCATGGCTGCGTGCACGCACGCGGCGCCCACGGCGGCGCCATCGCTCGACGCGGTGGCCGCGCTCAACTACACCGGCGGCACCACCGGGCTGCCCAAGGGCTGCATCCACACGCAAGGCGACATGGTCGACATGGCAGCCGCGTTCGGCGCCGTCTCACTGGACATCACCGACGACAGCGTCATGCTGGGCTTCTTCCCCGAGTTCTGGATCGCCGGCGAAAACCTCTGCCTGATCTTCCCCGCCTTCTTCGGCATCCCGCTGGTGCTGCTGGCGCGCTGGGATCCCGAGACCTTCATGGCGGCAGTCCAGCGCTACCGCGTCACCAATGCCTCGATGCTGGTGGACAACGCGGTCGAGGTGATGGAGCATCCGCGCGCGGCGCAATACCAGTTGCGCTCGCTGCGCCATGTCGGCGTATCGTCCTTCGTCAAGAAGCTCAACCTGCCCTACCGCCGCGCCTGGCAGGCGCTGACCGGCTCGGTCATCGCCGAGACCGCCTGGGGCATGACCGAGACGCAGACCTGCAATACCTTTACCTGCGGCATGCAGGACGACGACCTGGACCTGCGCGCCCAGCCCATCTTTGTCGGGCTGCCCGTCCCCGGCACCGAGTTCAAGATCTGCGATTTCGACAGCGGCGAACTGCTGCCGCCGGGCGCCGAAGGCGAACTGTGCGTGCGCACGCCGACCCTGCTCAAGGGCTACTGGAACAAACCCGATGCCACGCGCGAATCGCTGCGCAATGGCTGGTTCCACACCGGCGACATCGGCTCGATCGACGAGCAGGGTTATCTCCATTACCTGGGCCGGCGCAAGGAGATGCTCAAGGTCAACGGCATGAGCGTCTTTCCTGCCGAGATCGAGGCGCTGCTGGGCCAGCATCCGGCCATTCTCGGCTCCGCGGTGGTGGGGCGCGCCGATGAAGACCGCGGCCAGTTGCCCGTGGCCTTTGTCATGCTTAAGCCCGAAGCCGTCGGCACCGTCGACAACACGGCGCTGGTGCAGTGGTGCCGCGCCAATATGGCGGTGTACAAGGTGCCGCTGGTGCATATCGTCGACGCCCTGCCGCTCACCGCGACGGGCAAGGTGCGCAAGCAGGACCTGGCGCCGCTGGCCGGGCAGCTTGTCTGAGCCGCCATGGTCTTTCCTTATTCAGCGCTGTCCAACTCCTTCGCATCATGACGTTCCGCAAGCTACTGATCGCCAATCGCGGTGAAATCGCCATCCGCATCGCACGCGCCGCCGCGGGCGCGGGGCTGGAGAGCGTCGCCCTGTACAGCGAGGACGACCGCGACGCCCTCCACGTGCGCAAGGCCGACGGCGCCGTTGCGCTGCCCGGCACCGGTCCGCGCGCCTATCTCGATATCGCGCAAGTGGTGGCCGCAGCCACCCGCAGCGGCTGCGACCTGGTCCACCCCGGCTACGGCTTGCTGTCCGAGAACGCGGAATTCGCCCAGGCCTGCCTGGATGCCGGCCTCACCTTCGTGGGCCCCGCCCCCGATGTGCTGCGCCTGTTCGGCGACAAGGCACGGGCGCGCGCATTGGCGCGCGAGTGCAATGTGCCCGTGGTGCCCGGCTCCACCGGCCCAACCACGCTGGCAGCCGCGCACGCGTTCTTCGCGTCGCTGCAAGCGCCAGGCGCCGATGGCGGCATGATGATCAAGGCGCTGGCCGGCGGCGGTGGCCGCGGCATGCGCGCGGTGCACGCCGCGGCGGACATCGACGAGGCTTATGCCCGCTGCGTGTCCGAAGCCACGGCCGCGTTCGGCAACGGCGCCGTCTATGTCGAGCGCATCGTGTATGCGCCCCGCCATATCGAGATCCAGGTGGTGGCGGATGCCGCCGGCGGCGTGATCGCACTGGGCGAGCGCGAATGCAGCCTGCAGCGGCGCCACCAGAAGCTGGTGGAGGTGGCGCCCAGCCCGTCGCTGGACGATGCCATGCGCGCGCGGCTGGCGCAGGCTGCGGTGACGCTGGCGCGCGCCAGCGCTTATCGTGGCATCGGCACGTTTGAATTCCTGGTGGGCGCGGACGGCGGGTTCTGGTTCATGGAGGCCAACCCGCGCCTCCAGGTGGAGCACACCGTCACCGAGGTGGTGACGGGCGTGGACCTGGTCCAGGCGCAGCTGGCCATCGCCGCCGGAAAGACGCTGGCCCAGCTTGGACTGGCGCAGCCGCCCGCGCCGCGCGGCATCGCGGTGCAGTTGCGCATCAACGCCGAACACCTCGACGCGCAGGGCCAGTTGCGCCCCGCCAGCGGCCGCATCGACGCCTACGAGCCGCCCAGCGGCCCCGGCGTGCGCGTGGATGGGGCCGGCCATGCGGGCATGACGGTCAACCCGCGCTTCGACTCGCTGCTGGCCAAGCTGATCGTGCATGAGCCTGGCGGCGACTACCAGCGCGCGCTGTCCCACGCCTATCGCGCCCTGTGCGAATTCCGTATCGAAGGCATCGACACCAACCGCAGGCTGCTGCAGGACCTGCTGCTGCGCGAGGATGTGCGGCGCAATGCCATCCACACCCAATACCTTGATGCCGCGCTGCCGGCGATGGCCGCACAGTTGCGGGACGGCGGCCAGGCCCATCCGGCGCTGCACGCGACAGGCGCAACCGCGAACGTCCAGGCGTCGGGCTCCGCGCCACTGGACGACCTGCCGGACGATGCCGAACTCGTCACCGCGCCCATGGACGGCGCGCTGGCCGCGGTGCAGGTGCGCCCCGGCGACATCGTGCGGCGCGGGCAATCGCTCGCCATCATCGAAGCCATGAAGATGGAGCATCCACTGGAAGCGCCGGTGGCGGGAGAAGTCCTGCGCGTGCTGGCCGCGGCCGGCGATGTGCTGCGCGCCGGCGCGCCGGTGATCGTGCTGTCCGCGCACGACGGCAGCCACCATGCGATGGATACGGGCGCCAGCGTGGATCCCGCCCATATCCGCGCCGACCTGCGCGACGCCCTGGCCCGCCAGGCACTCACGCAGGACGCGGCGCGCGCGCAGGCCGTGGACAAGCGCCATCGCCAGGGCGGACGCACCGCGCGGGAAAACATCGCGCAACTGTGCGATGCCAACTCATTCATCGAATACGGCGCGCTCGCCATTGCCGCCCAGCGCCAGCGCCGCAGCGTCGAAGACCTGGAACGCGCAACGCCGGCCGACGGCATCGTCACCGGCATCGGCACCGTCAATGCCGGAAGTTTCCCCGCAGCCGACGCGCGCTGCATGGTGCTGGCCTACGACTATACGGTGCTGGCCGGCACGCAGGGCTTCTACGGCCACAAGAAGCTGGACCGCATGCTGGCGCTGGCGCGCCAGTGGCGCCTGCCGGTAGTGCTGTTCGCCGAGGGCGGCGGCGGCCGGCCCGGCGATACCGACATGCCCGTGGTGGCCGGACTGGACTGCACGTCCTTCATCCAGTTCGCGCGGCTATCCGGACAGGTACCGCTGGTGGGCATCGTCTCCGGCCGCTGCTTTGCAGGGAATGCCGCGCTGCTGGGCTGCGCCGACGTCATCATCGCCACCCGCAGCGCCACCATCGGCATGGGTGGCCCGGCCATGATCGAAGGCGGCGGCCTGGGCGTATTCGCGCCTGAGGAAGTTGGCCCGGTGAGCGTGCAAGCGCCCAACGGCGTGATCGACGTCCTGGTCGACGATGAAGCCGCCGCCGTGGACGCGGCACGCCGCTACCTCTCCTACTTCCAGGGCGACCTGCCCGAATGGCAGGCGGGCGACGCACGCGCGCTGCGCCACCTGATCCCGGAGAACCGGCTGCGCAGCTACGATATGCGCAGCGTGCTCGCCGCGCTCGCCGATCACGATTCCGTGCTGGAATTGCGCGCAGCCTTTGGCGCCGGCATCATCACCGCGCTGATCCGCATCGAGGGGCGCGCCTTCGGCTGCATCGCCAACAACCCCCGCCACCTGGGCGGCGCCATCGATGCCGCGGCCGCCGACAAGGCCGCGCGCTTCATGCAGTTGTGCGATGCGCACGGATTGCCCATCGTCTCGCTGTGCGACACGCCCGGCTTCATGGTCGGCCCGGAGGCCGAGAAGACCGCCACGGTGCGCCATGTGTCGCGGCTCTTCGTCACCGCCGGTGCGCTGCGCGTGCCCTTCTTCACCGTGGTGCTGCGCAAGGGCTATGGCCTCGGGGCGCAGGCCATGGCCGGCGGCAGTTTCTCCGCGCCCTTCTTCACCGCGGCGTGGCCCAGCGGCGAATTCGGCGCGATGGGCATCGAGGGATCGATCCGGCTGGGCTTTCGCAAGGAACTGGAAGCCGTGGCCGACCCGGCCGAACGCGAAGTGCTGTTTGCGCGTATGGTGGAAGCGGCCTACCAGCGCGGGCGCGCCCTTAACATGGCGAGTCACCTGGAGATCGATGCGGTCATCGACCCCGCCGACACCCGCCACTGGCTGCTGCGCGGGCTGGCCCCGGNGGCCTCGGTACCGCCGCTGGACGAAACGCGCCGCGCCGAATCGCGCCGCTTCATCGACACGTGGTAATGCCCACAGGAGAGAGACGAGCCATGCCCCACGACTTGAAGCACGCAGCGGGCGCCGCCGCCCGGATCGCTACGCGCGCGGCAGGTGTGCTCATGCGCTGCGCGGCCGCCGCAGCGTTCGCGCTCGCCGCGGGCCTGCCGCTGCAGGCACAGGCGCAAGCCCAGGCCGCCGGCGCGCCGCCCATCAAGGTCGCCTTCATCGACCAGCTATCCGGGCCGCTGGCCAATGTCGGGCAAATCTTCCAGGCCAACCTGAAGTTCGCGCTCGACGACGCCAATGCCCAGGGCGGCGTGCTGGGGCGCAACTACGAGTTGCTCAGCTACGACAACAAGCTCTCCCCGCAGGAAAGCCTGACGGCGCTGCAAAGCGCGATCGATGCCGGCGCCCGCGTGGTATTCACCGGCGCCTCCGGCTCTCCGGTGGTAACCGCGCTGGTGGAGGCCGCCAACCGGAACAACGAGCGCAACCCCACGCAGCGCATCCTGATCATCAACTACGCCTCGCTCGATCCCGACCTGACGGGCGCGCGCTGCAGCTTCTGGCATTTCGCCACCGAGGCCAACACGGCGATGAAGATGCGTGCGCTGGCCAATTTCGCGCGCGAGCAAAAAGGCATGCACAAGGTGTACCTGCTCAACCAGGATTACACCCAGGGCCGCATCTGGGCCGCGCTGGGCCGGCAGATGATCGCCGGCGCCCGGCCCGATGTGCAGTTCGTCGGCGAAGCGCTGCACCCGCTGGCCAGGGTCAAGGACTTCGCGCCGTATGTCAGCAGGATCAAGGAAAGCGGCGCCGATACCGTGGTCACGGGAAACTGGGGCCAGGACCTGAGCCTGCTGATCAAGGCCGCGGGCGACGCCGGCTACGAGCTGAACTACCTGAACCACAGCGGGGGCGGCGCGCCCGGCACGGTGCTGGCCGTGTCGCAGGCGAAGAACGCGCACCTGACGTGGGTGGCCGAGTACCTGCCCAACAGCGACGATCCGGTGCTGGCCGCGCTGGCAGCCCGGGTGAAGCAGACGCCGGCCGGCGAATACTTCGCCCCGCGCGTGCTGATCTCCGTGCAAATGCTGAGCGAGGCGATCCGCCGCGCGAAATCCGACGAACCCACCAGTGTTGCCTTTGCGCTCGAAGGCATGCAATACCAGTCGCCCGTGGGAGATGTGCTGATGCGCAAGGGCGATCACCAGTTGCTGTTGCCGCAGGTTGTGTCGACGATTGCACCGGTGGACGGCAAGTCTGTCAAGGTGGGCGTGGAAGGCACGCAATACGGCTTCCGCCTCGACGGCATGACGGCGGGGCGGGACCTGAACCTGCCATCGGCCTGCCGGATGAAGCGCCCGGCGGGCGTCTAGTGCGCCGATTCCGGTCTTCGTGACATCCGCGACGTCACGGCATCAGGGCCTGGCGCCGGTCACGGGACCGGCCGCCGCGGGCGCGGGCGGCGTATCGGGTGCGCCGCTGGCACGTACCGCCCCCATCGCAGCGCCAACCGTGGCACCGCTCTCGCCGGCGGTCAGCACATCGCGACCGCTGGCCGGCGGCGCCAACTGGCGCAAGCTGGCGTCACGCTGATCGCGCGGCAGATCTCCAATGCGCCGCGCCGCGGCATAGAACGCAGTCCAGTCGCCACCGCTTTGCGCCAGCAGCGCCGTGAAAGCCGGCACCCATTGCTGGTACGTCGCCACGGCGGCCAGCTGTGCATTGGTCAGCGGCCGCTCGAACCAGCGGTCGTAGCCGCTGTAGCCGCCCCACTCCTCCTTGAGCCGCGCATAACGCGCGCGCAGGCCGGCGAAGATTTCCGCCTTGCCGGCGCGTTTGACCTCGTCGGGCACGGGCGAGCGATAGAGCGCGTCCAGCCGGTCCCGCGTGTCCAGCAGCATGGCGCGGAATTGCTGGCGGCGCATATCGTATTGGCGGTAGCTTGCGCGGGCATCGGGAGACGCCGCCAGCGCCAGCCAGCGCTCCACGCCGGCCGTTTCCACCGCGGTGGCGAAGGACTCGTTGAAGGTGGTGTCGTTGCGCACATAGACCACCTGGTGCGCCAGTTCGTGGAAGATCAGCCTGGCCAGCTCGCCTTCCGGCTGGTAGACGAAGGTATTGAGCAGTGGGTCGTCAAAGTAGCCCAGCGTCGAATAGGCCGGAATGCCGGCGACGTAGGGCTCGAGCCCCTCCTTGCGCAGCCCTTCCGCATAGTCGTCCGCATCGGACTGGGCGTAATAGCCGCGATAGCTGATGCAGCCCACCACCAGGAAGCACCACTTGTGCAGCTCCATCGACAGCTCGGGGGTAGCGAACACGCTCCACACCGCATAGGGCCGGCGCAGGTTGGCGTAGCGCCGATAACTGCCGTTATCGGGCAGCTTCAGCTCGTGCGAGGCGAAATCGCGGATGCTGCCGGCCAGCGCCAGGCGCTGTGCCAGTCGCGTATCCTTGGCATCCTGCGCCGCGGCGATGGCATCCGGCAATGGCCGGGCTTCCGCCATCACGCCGAAGTGGCCGCCGATGGACTGCGCGTAATAGCCAACCGTGTCGCAGCCGGCCAGCAACGCGGCAAGGCCCAGCGTAGCCAGGGCCTGTAGCGCGCGTGCCGGCCGCCGGATCATGATGCCAGTGCGGACGCCGCCGGTTCCGCCTGCGCCACCCTGGCGGGCGCTGCTGCTTCCACCTGCACCAGGCAATCGTAGAACACCGGAGCACGGCCCAGGTCCGTCAGCCGCTGGCTGGTCAGCTCGTTGGCGTTCTTGCCGTCCGGCGCCAGCTTTTTCCACCAGATCGACAGGCCCACCACCAGCCCGCGCCGCGCGCGGTCGGTCACGCGGGCCCGCGCCATCATGCTGCCGCGGTCGTTGAAGGCGCGCACCATGCCGCCGTTGACGATGCCTCGCGGCGCGGCATCCTCGGGATGGATGTCCAGGTGCGGCTCGCCCTCGGTTGCGCGCAGGCTGTCGACATTGACAAAAGTACTGTTGAGGAAGTTACGCGCGGGCGGCGAAATCATCGCCAGCGGATAGCGTGCCGCCAGTTCCGGCGCGGTGGCCGGCGTCTCGTAGGGCGGCACGTAGCCGGGCAAGGGATCGAGGCCGTCGCGGCGCATGGCCTCCGAGTAGAACTCGCACTTGCCCGATGCCGTGAAGAAGCCGCCTTCGGCCAGCGGCGCCGCCGGCAGGTTGAGCTTCTGCCAGCCTTGCGCCTTCAGGGATTCCCAGCTGATGCCGGCGGCGCGCGGATCGGCCGCCACGATGGCCTGGGCGGCAATGTCTTCGTCGCTGTCGGCAAAGCACGGCTCGTCAAAGCCCATGCGCTGCGCCAGCCGGCGGAAAATCTCGGTATTGGGAAGCGCCTCGCCCAACGGAGCGATGGCCTGGTTGTTGGCGAGGAAGTACGTATGCCCGTAGGCTTTGTGCACGTCCACATGCTCGAGCTGGGTGGTGGCCGGCAGCAGGATATCGGCATAGTCCGCGGTATCGGTGCGGAACTGCTCCAGCACCACGGTGAACAGGTCTTCCCGCGCGAAGCCTTCCGCCACCTTGGTCGACTGCGGTGCCACCGCCACCGGGTTGCTGTTGTAGACCACCAGCGCCTCGATCCTGGGGCCGCTCTCGCCGCCGGCGTCCAGCAGCGCATCGCCGATGGTGCTCATATTGACCGTGCGCGGCAGCACCGGCAGGTCCGGCAGCAGGTCCGGCCGTTGCAGCGCCGCGTTGTCCACCGGGAAGAAGCCCGAAGTGGACAGTTGCAGGCCGCCGGCCGCATGGCGCCACGCCCCCACCAGCGACGGCAGGCAGGCCACGGCGCGCACCGCCTGGCCGCCGCCGTGGGAGCGCTGCATGCCATAGTTCAGCCGGATCGCCACCGGCTGGCGCTCGCGCACCGCCAGTTGCCCGTAGAGGCCGGCCAGCCACTCGATGTCCTCGGGGTCGATGCCGCACAGCCTGGCGGCATGCGCCGGCGTATAGGCCTGCGCACGCTCGCGCAGTGCCTCGAACCCCACCGTGTGGCTGTCGATGTACTCGTGATCGAGCAGATCGTCGCGCATCAGCACATGCATGATCGCCAGCGCCAGCGCGCCGTCCGTGCCGGGCATGAGGGCGATATGGCGATGGCATTTTTCGGCGGTCAGCGAGCGGTACGGGTCAATCGCCACCAGCGTGGCGCCGCGCCGCTTGGCTTCCTGCACGCGTGTCCAGAAGTGCAGGTTGGAGGCAATGGGGTTGCCGCCCCAGATGATGATGAGCCTGGCGTCGGGAACATGCTCGATGTCCATGCCGATACTCGCACCGTAGGTATAGCGCAGCGCGGTTGCACCGGCACTGGCACAGATGGTGCGGTCGAGCAGCGAGGCGCCCAGCTTGTGGAAGAAACGCGCCGCCATGCTCTCGCCCTGCACCAGGCCCATGGTGCCGGCATAGCTATACGGCACGATCGCCTGCGGATCCCGCGCGGCGATGGCCGACAGGCGGGTGGCCACGGTGTCCAGCGCCTCGTCCCAGGAAATCGGCACGAACTTGCCTTCGCCCTTGGGGCCGACCCGCTTCATCGGCGTCAGCAGGCGGTCGGGATGGTAGGTGCGGTCCGTGTAGCGCGACACCTTGGTGCACAGCACGCCCTGGGTGCCAGGGTGGTCGGGATCACCCGCCACCTTGATGGCGCGGCCGTCCTCGACGGTGACGAGCAAGGCACAGGTATCGGGACAATCGTGCGGGCAGGCGGCACGGACGATGCGGGAGGCCATGGAATCTCCTGGCAAACGATTGGGGACGGGCGGCATGGCCGGGATCGGGGGCGGCTGGACGGCCAGGCACGCGAGGCAGGCATGCCGGGCATCCTGGCGGCCTCGCGTGTTGTACGCCGGCGTCGTCCCGACGGGCGCCGCTGGGGAAATTGTTAGGCTCCGATTGTATTCGATTATGATAGCCCGACGCTGCGCCAGGAGATGGCGACAGGGCAGCGCCGGCACAGACCGGCAAGGCATTCACGGGTAAAGAAAACACCGTTTTTCACGGGGAAACCATGCAAGTGCATTCTGGGGTCAGGGGCTGGCGCATTGCCGGCCTGCTGGTGGCGTGCGCCATCGGCTCGTCATTCATTGCCAGTGCCCACGCCGAAAGCGGCGTCAGCGCCGACACCGTCCTGCTGGGCCAGTCGGCCGCGCTCACCGGGCCCACCGCCATGCTCGGCAAGCAGATGAATTCCGGCGCGCGGCTTTACTTTGACTACGTCAACCAGCAGGGCGGGATCTACGGCCGCAAGATCGAACTCAAGGTCCTCGACGACTTCAACGAGCCGGAGTCCGCCGCCAAGAACACACGCACGCTGATCGACGACGACCATGTCTTCGCGCTGTTCGGCTACGTGGGCACCGAGACCGGCGAGGCCTCGCTGCCACTGGCAACCCAGGCCAGGGTGCCGTTCTTCGCCCCCTACAGCGGCGCCCAGTCGCTACGCGAACCGTTCAATCGCTACGCCTTCCACGTGCGCGCGGACTTCAACGAAGAGGCCGCAGCCATCCTGCGCCAGATCCGCGTCACCGGCCTCAAGCGGGTGGCGGTGGTATACAACGAGGATGCCTACGGCAAGGCAGGCCTGGAAGCACTCGAACGCGCGCTCAAGGCAGCGCCCGACAGCGGCGTGCAGATCGTCGCGCGCGAGGGCGTGGTGCGCAATACCGTGGAAATCGGCGACGCCATGCAAGGCTCGATGAAATCCAAGCCCGACGCGGTGGTGATGATCAACGCATATCGGACCACGGGCGCCTTCGTCAAGGAAGCCCTGCGCCGCGGCTTCAATGGCCAGTTCTATAACGTCTCATTTGTCGGCACCCAGGCGCTGGCCAGGGAAGTCGGCCCCAAGGGCAGTGGCGTGATCATTTCGCAGGTCATGCCCCATCCCGGCAATGCCACGCTGCCGGTGGTGCGCGAATACCTGCGCCTGCTGCAGGCGGCCGGCAAGCCCAACGAATTCGACTACGCCAGCATCGAAGGCTTTATTGCCGCCAAGGCGTTCACCGAAGGCCTGCGCCGCGCCGGCAAGGAGCTGACCCGCGAAAAGCTGATCACCGCGCTGGAAGGCATGAAGAGCCTCGACCTGGGCGGCTACATCATCAACTTCAGCCCCGACAGCCACATCGGCTCGAAATTCGTCGAGATGACCATCATCAACTCAAGGGGGCAGGTGATTCGCTGACGCGGAGCAAAGCCGCGCGGCGCGTTCGCGCCGAAAATGCGTCCCAGGCCAAATGTGGGCGCTCTTTTGCCCACCTTTTTGCCAGGACGGAGACCAGGACGGAAAAACAGGCCACCTCCCCGAAGGGGAGGTGAAACTGACGTTGACGTCAGGCAGTCAAGCCCGATCCTCCCTACGCCATATCATTCAAATGGCAAGCCGAAAAGCGCATCGGCGCAATCTCCTTGAGCAACGGCTGCTCCTCCCGGCAACGCGGCATCGCATGCGGGCAACGCGGATGGAAATGACACCCGGGCGGCGGATGCAACGGTGACGGAATCTCCCCCTTGATCGCCACAAACGTCTTCTTGCCAACCTCCAGCTTGGGAGCCTCCGCCAGCAGCGCCTGCGTGTAAGGATGATTCGGACTGGCAAACACATCTTCCGCCGGCGCCGACTCCACCACCCGCCCCAGGTACATGATCACCACGCGATCGCTAATGTGCTTCACCACGCCAAGATCGTGGCTGATGAAGAGATAGGTCAGGTTCAGCTCCTGCCGCAAGCGCATGAAGAGATTCAGCACCTGGGCCTGGATCGACACATCGAGTGCAGCCACCGACTCATCGCACACCAGGAATTCCGGCTTGACCGCCAGCGCCCGCGCGATGCCGATCCGCGCACGTTGCCCGCCCGAGAACTGGTGCGGAAAGCGGCGCAGCACGGTGGGGTCCATGCCCACCCGCACCAGCATGTCCTCCACATAACGTTTCTGCTCGCCGCGCGGCACCATGCCGTGCACCACCGGCGCCTCGCCGACGATGTCCATCACGCGCAGGCGCGGATTCAGCGAGGCATAGGGATCCTGGAAGATCATCTGGATCGCCAGTTGCTTCTCTCGTTTCTTCTCGGGCGGCAGGCGGTCCAGATCGACCCCCTTCCAATACCGCGAACCTTCCGTCAGCGAATGCAGGCCCACGGCCATGCGGCCCAGCGTGGACTTGCCGCAACCGGACTCGCCGACCAGGCCGACCACCTCGCCGGCGCGAATGGCCAGGTCGACGCGGTCCACGGCATGCACCACTTCCTCCTGCGCGCCGGCGCCGAACACATTGGCGATCTTGGCTGCGGTGTCGAGCGATTTGACGAATCGCTTGGATACGCCTTTCAGCTCGAGAATCGGTGCGCTGGGCGTGGGTTCTGCAACGGGTTCGGACGTCATGGCAGCGAGTGCGGGATCAACAACGGTGGCGCTCATGCGGCCTCCTGCTCTGCAAGGACCGGATGAAAGCAGCGCAGGCGACGTCCGTCCGCGGCAGTATCCAGCGGTGGTGTCGTCTTGCACACATCGGTAGCATAGGCACAACGTTCGCGAAAAGCACAGCCGGCCGGCAGGTTCAGCAGCGACGGCGTCATGCCAGGAATCTGGCGCAGCGGCGCGCCGCGCGGATTGCGCGACGGCGCGGAACTGATCAGGCCGTGGGTATAGGGATGCTGGGGCCGCTCGAGCACCTGGCGCACGTCGCCGGCTTCGACAATCTTGCCGGCATACATCACGCAAACGGAGTCGGCCAGGCCGGCCACCACGGACAGGTCGTGGGTGATCCAGATCAGCGCGGTGCCGGATTCGCGGCACAGCTTCTGCATCTCGTAGAGAATCTGGCCCTGGATGGTTACGTCCAGCGCGGTGGTGGGCTCGTCGGCGATGATCAGGTCGGGCTTGTTCAACAGGGCGATGGCAATCGCCACGCGCTGGCGCATGCCGCCGGAGAACTGGTGAGGATAGGCGCGCAAGCGCTCGTCCGGCGAGGGAATGCCGACGCGGGCCAACGCGTTGCGGGCACGCTCGCGCGCCACCGCCTTGTCGACCTTCTCGTGCGCCAGCACCGCTTCGATCATCTGCGTATCGATGCGCAGGACCGGGTTCAGCGTCATCATCGGATCCTGGAAGATCATCGCGATGCGGTTGCCGCGCACGTCGCGCATCTGCGCCGGCGTGAGGTTGCGCAGGTCGCGCGTGACGCCATCCCGGCTGGTCAGCTCGATACGGCCGTCCACCACTTTGCCGGGCGGATCGATCAGGCCCATGATCGAGTAACCGGTCATCGACTTGCCCGAGCCGGACTCGCCCACCAGGCCCATGATCTCGCCGCGGCCGACCGAGAACGAAACGTCGTCGACGGCGCGCGCGACGCCGCCACGCGTAAAGAACTGGGTCTTGAGACCTTCTACCACTAGGGTCGGTTTGCTCATGTTCGCTCCTGTCGTGCTGCGTTACTGCGTTTGCAGGCGCGGATTGAGTACGTCACGCAGCTGGTCGGCGACCAGGTTCATGGCCACGATGGTGACCACCAGCGCAATACCCGGGAAGAAGCTGATCCAGTACTTGCCGGACAACATGTATTGCTGGCCGTTGGCGATCAGCGAGCCCAGCGACGGCTCGGTAATAGGCACGCCCAGGCCGAGGAAGGACAACGTGGCTTCCAGCGTGATCGCCGATGCCACCTGCAGCGCAGCGATCACGATCAGCGGCGGCAGGCAATTGGGCAGCAGGTGGCGGAACATGATCCGCGCTGGCGACAGCCCGAGGCAGGTGGCGGCTTCGATATATTCCTTGCGCCGCTCGACCAGCGCCGCGCTGCGCGTGGTGCGCGCGTAATAGGCCCACTGCACCGCAACCAGCGCGATCACGATATTGCCGATGCCCGGACGCAGGAAAGCCAGCAAGATCAGCGCCAGCAGGATGGGCGGGAACGACAGCTGCAGGTCGGCCACGCGCATGATGATGGCCTCGACCCGGCCGCCGAGGAAGCCGGCGATCAGGCCCAGCGTGGCGCCCAGCAGCAGCGCGATCACCGTACTGACAACGCCCACGCCGATGCTGATGCGCAGGCCATACATCACGGCGGAGAGAATGTCCCGGCCCTGCTCGTCCGAGCCAAGCAGGAAGGTCATGCCGTCGTCGGACTTCTCGCCAGGGGCCATGCGCGAGTCGAGCACGTTCAGTGTGGCGAGGTCGTAGGGGTTCTGCGGCGACAGCCATGGGGCGAGCAGCGCGATCAGCACGATGGTAATCAGCAGGACCAGGCCGGTCACCGCGATCTTGCTGGAAAAGAACTGGCTGGCGAAGCGCCGCAGCGGCGTCTGCTCGGCTAGCGGCAGCGGTGCCGCCGCGGTTTCGGTTTCGATTGCGGTTGTCATGAGCTCAGCCCTTGTTGTCGGCGATACGCACGCGCGGATCGAGCACGCTATAGATGATGTCCACCAGCAGGTTGATCAGGATAAACAGCGTCACGATCACCATCAGATAGGCCACGATGACCGGCCGGTCGAGCAACTGGATGGAATCGATGATCAGCTTGCCCATGCCGGGCCACGCGAAGATCGATTCGGTCACGATGGCAAAGGCGATGATCGAGCCGAACTGCAAGGCAATCACCGTGACGATGGGGATCATGATGTTCTTGAGCACATGCACGCCGACGATGCGCGAGTTGGACAAGCCCTTGGCCCGCGCGAACTTGACGTAGTCCTGCATCATCGCCTCCTGCGTGCCGGCGCGCGTGAGCCGGATCACCATGGCGATATTGAGCAGCGACAGCGTCACCGCCGGCAGCAGCAGGTGGCGCAAACCGTCCGTCGTGAGGAAGCTGACGGGGATGCCAAGCAGCGATGCGGTTTCGCCGCGCCCATTGGACGGCAGCCAGCCCAGTTGCACCGCGAACACCATGATGAGCATCAGCCCGACCCAGAAGGTCGGCAGCGAAAAGCCGAGGATGGAGACACCCATGATGGTCTTGCCGGCTACGCCGCCGGGACGCAGGCCCGCCCACAAGCCAAGCGGAATGCCGAGCAGCACGGCCAGCAGGATGGCGCACACGGCCAGCTCCATGGTGGCCGGCATGCGCTCGAAGATCAGCTTGAGCGCCGGTGTGCCGTGCGCGAAAGAAGTGCCCAGATCGCCGTGCAACGCATTGCGCAGGAAGATCCAGTACTGTTCCCAGAGTGGCTTGTCCAGGCCAAGCGCGGCAATGGTGCGCTTGATGTCCTCCTGGTCGGCCTGAGGATTGATCAGGATATCGACCGGGTTGCCGATGGCAAAGACGCCCAGGAATACCAGCAAGGACATGACGAAGAGCACAACTACGCTCTGCATCAAGCGTCGAATGATAAAAACCAGCATGTTCGGAAGCTTTCCTTCGCCGATGACAGGCCACGGCGCCTGTGGGCGCCGCCTGGCTGCACCGGCAGTCGGCTCGTGGCTAGGCCCGGCTACCGTCCGGGGATGAATCGTAGGGAAGCGGCCACCCAGACCGCGGATGCTTCCCGCTTATACCTGCGGATGCATTCTTGTCCGGGGGCACGATGTCATGGCCGCGCCCCCGGCGTTTCACTTGTCACTTCACTGCGGCTTGAAATTGTGCGCGTACGTCCGTTCGTCGGTACGAGGCACGTACGTGATGCCCTTCTGGGTAGCCCAGGTCGTCACCTGCTGATGGATCGGGATGATACCGCCATCGTTGATGGCAATCGCGGTCGCTTCCTGCAACAGCTTGGAACGCTCACCGTCATCCACGGTAGCCAGTGCCTTTTCCAGTACCACGTCCATCTTCGGATTGCAGTACTCGCCCCAGTTGGTCGTGCCAAAGCCCTTCTTCGGATCCTCGCAAGCCAGCAGCGCGCGCAGCGGCGAGCTGACTTCGCCGGTTTGCGCGCCCCAGCCCAGCAAGCCGAACGAGAACTCGTGCTTGATGCCCTTGGACGAGTAGGTTGCCATCGGCATGCCCTCCACCTTCGTCGTAATGCCGATGCGGGTCAGGTTCTGCGCAATGGTCTGGGCAATCTTCTCGTCGTTGACGTAGCGATTGTTAGGCGTGTGCAGGGTAATACCGAAGCCGTTCGGATAGCCCGCCTCGGCCAGCAGCTTCTTGGCGCCTTCCGGGTCGTACTTGACCGTCTTCAGGTTGGGGTTGTAGCCGAACAGCGTGGGCGGCACCAGGTTGTTGGTCGGTTCGGACAGGCCTTCCATCAAGCGGTCCTTGATGCCCTGCCGGTTGATGGCCATGCTGATGGCATTGCGCACGCGCGCATCCTTCAGCGGGTTCTTGTCCATCGGCGCGCCTTCCTTGGTGGTGACAAAGGGCGACTTGTCTTTCTTGTCATCGGTGTACAGGTAGATCACGCGGTGCGAGATCTTGGAGAAGAACGTCAGCTTGGGATCCTTGCGCACCTGCGGCAGGTCTGGCGTCGGCACGTTCTCGATGGCCTGCACGTCGCCGGACAGCAGCGCCGCCATGCGCGTGGCCGGATTCGGGATGAAGCGCAGCGTCACCTTGTCCCAGGCGGGCTTGGGGCCCCAGTAGTCGGGGTTCTTCACCAGGTCCACCCGGTCGTCGCGCGCGTAGTTGACGAACTTGAAGGGGCCGGTGCCAACCATGCCCTTACCCTGCGCGAAGTCGTCCGAGGTCAGGCCCTGCGTGGCCTTCTTCTGCACGATGAAGATCGACGTCAGGTCGTTCAGCATCAGCGGGTACGGCGTGTTGGTGGTGAGCTGGATGGTGTACTTGTCGATCACCTTCTTGTTGATGATCGCCTTGGTGTAGACGTCGAACTTGCCGGGGCTGTTCAGGATGGTGGCCGGGCGCTCGAGCGACCAGATGATGTCCTCGGTGGTGAGCTCGGAGCCATCGTGGAACTTCACGCCCTTGCGGATCTTGAATTCCCAGGTCAGGTTGTTGACCAGCTTCCAGGACTCGGCCAGGCCGGGAATGATCTTGCTGTCCGCGTCCATTTTCACGAGACACTCGAACATGTGCTCGGAGACGTTGATGTTCGAGAACAGGTTGTAGAAATGCGGATCCATCGAGGTCGGGGGCGAACTCATGGCCAGCTTGAAATCGACCGCGTGGGCCTGGCTGGCAAAACCGAAGCTCATGGCCGCGGTTACCACCATGGCACCGAATGCCTTCTTGCATGTGCGAAGGGACATCGCGCAACTCTCCCAGGGGAAAAATGGTAGCAAACAACTACTAAGGGCAACGTTGGCACATCACGCCGGGCGCCGCATTTTGGTGCGGCTGGATGGGCGATCAGCGGCAACGTTGCCGGGCAGGCACATCAAGCATGAACTGTTCCAGCAGTGGACCCTGCGGGGCAATGCGGGGAAACCCCCGCGCTGTCTTGCCCGCAGCGCATCACGCGCACGCGCGTAATCGCGCACTTGTGGCCTGTCGTGCGCCTGTTTTGGCGCTTTCACCTAAGGCGTCGTATGATCCGGATATCCCTCGCCCAAACTGGCATCATGACACTCATCCCCGAAATTCTTCAGGCGCAAGCCGAGATCCGCACCATCCGACGCGACATCCACGCCCACCCGGAGCTTTGCTTCAAGGAGGAACGGACTTCCGACGTGGTGGCGCAGAACCTCGCCGCCTGGGGCATCGAAGTTCATCGCGGCCTTGGCACGACCGGCCTGGTTGGTGTGATCCGCAATGGCAGTAGCGGCCGCAGCATCGGCCTGCGCGCCGATATGGATGCGCTGCCGCTGCAGGAGGCCAACACCTTTGGCCACCGCTCGCAGCACGATGGCCGCATGCATGCCTGCGGCCATGACGGCCATACGGCGATGCTGCTGGGGGCGGCGCGCTATCTGGCCGAGCACCGGAACTTCGACGGCACCATCAACCTGATTTTCCAGCCGGCTGAGGAAGGCGGCGGCGGCGCCCGCGAAATGATCAAGGACGGCCTGTTCGAGCGCTTCCCCTGCGATGCCGTGTTCGGCATGCACAACTGGCCCGGCATGCCTGCCGGCAGCTTCGGCACCACGGCCGGGCCACTGATGGCGTCGAGCAACGAATTCCGCATCGTCGTGCGCGGCAAGGGCGCGCATGCTGCGCTGCCGCACAATGGCAACGATCCCGTTTTCACCGGAACGCAAATTGTCTCGGCGCTGCAAGGCATCATCACGCGCAACAAGCGTCCGATCGATGCCGCGGTGATTTCGGTCACGCAGTTCCATGCCGGCGACGCCACCAATATCGTGCCGGATGAGGCCTGGATCGGCGGCACGGTGCGCACCTTCACCCTGCCGGTGCTTGACCTGATCGAGCGCCGCATGGAAGAAGTCGCGCGGGCTGTGGCAAGCGCGTTCGATTGCACCGTGGATTTCGAGTTTCATCGCAACTACCCACCCACCGTCAACAGCGAGGCGGAAACGGTGTTTGCCGCGGAAGTGGCAAGGGAGCTGGTGGGTGCGGACAACGTCGACGACAAGATCGAGCCGACCATGGGCGCCGAGGATTTCTCCTTCATGCTGCTG
Source organism: Cupriavidus sp. SK-3 (assembly GCF_000611145.1). Taxonomy (NCBI): domain Bacteria; kingdom Pseudomonadati; phylum Pseudomonadota; class Betaproteobacteria; order Burkholderiales; family Burkholderiaceae; genus Cupriavidus; species Cupriavidus sp. SK-3. Next base: position 142,812 of record NZ_JFJV02000291.1, read on the forward strand.
GAAAAGCCGGGGTGCTACCTGTTCATCGGCAATGGTGAAGGCGTGCACCGCGAAGCCGGCCATGGCCTGGGCCCGTGCATGCTGCACAACCCGAGCTATGACTTCAACGACGAGATCCTGCCGGTTGGCTCGACCTTCTTCGTAAAGCTGGTGGAAAAGTGGCTGGCTCCTGCCTGAGTATGCAGATCAGCGCCGCGCCGGCCTGCAACGCCGGCGCGGAGTCATGACGTCGAAACGGTATCAGTCCAGCGCGATGTCGCCGTACCAGCTTTCAGCGCGGCTCTTGGTATTGTCGGTGTCGGTCATGAGCCCGATCGCCACTACCTTCCCCGGATCGACCCCGAAGGCCTTGCGGTAGTCGGCGCGCAAGTCGCGCCGATGGCAACGCCATTCGTTGGTATGGCGGGTACCGGAATCCACCACGATCATGCGCACGCGCTCGGTGTGCGGGTTCGACAGCACGGAGCCTTCCGGCTTGCGCCCTCCCCAGATGTACATGAGCGTGGCATAGGGCATCTCTCGCCCTGTCGTCAGCCGCGCCATCTCGTACATCAGTTGATCCTTGAGCGAGAGACTGCCCTTGTCGCCATCGAATGCGACGAAGATGCGCAGCGGCGAGTCCTCGCGCGGGGCCTGGCTATTGTCGGCACTGCGGATTACGTCACGCGTCTTCCACGTCCAGTTCAGCATGCCCGGCTCGCGCCCCACCAACGGCACATAGAGGCCCGAGGCCGAACTGTCGGCTTCTGCATGTAACACCATGCGTCGGTCGACTTCGGTCAAGCTATAGCGAGTGGGAAGCTTGTTTCGGTTGACGGTCCAGGGCTGCCAGCCTGCTGGCTTGCTAAGCCCATAGGGAGCGGCCGAAAACAACGGCAGCCCCTTTAGCGTAGGGTGTTCTTCCACCTCGCTGCCATGGTCGGCTTCGGCATGCTCCTCGCTCGTCGACGCGAGGTCCCGAGCCGGCGACCCGGGTGGAACCAGCGTGTCCGTCGGCGCTGCATGCCTGAGCTGTTCGATATGCCTGGCAAAGCTGCCGCAATCAATCGCCGAGGCAGCAGCCATGGCCCCAGGGCCTGATTGCGCGACCGGCGCACGCTCGGTGGACGCCGTTTCCAGTGTGCCGCAACCCGCCAAAGTAAGCGCACCTACCACGCCGGTCAGTGCCAACAGGCAAAATCTGGCCGCCATTGATCCCCCGCCTGGATGCCACTGCCGGCCACGCCCTCTCGCGCTCGCCGGCATTGGATCTTTGAAATCTTTCGAACTGCGTCAATGCATCGAACTGCGTCACGGGGGACTGCGCCCTCGCTTGGGGCTACGGTAACAGAACGATATGGGGGAAGGAAGACTCCAGTACCCTGACTGGGGGACTTCTGCGACAGCGCAAGCGAAGCCCCAAAAGCAAAACCC
>NZ_JFJV02000292.1:0-4303 GCF_000611145.1 Cupriavidus sp. SK-3
TCCCGATCGTCGAACAGACCATCATCGAAAAACCCTTCTGCAAACTGGTGCGCTTCAAGCGCTACGCGGACGACCCCGAGACCATCAGGCTGCTCAAGGATGAGCCGGTCGTACTGGTGTGCGCGCCCCTGTCGGGCCACCATTCCACGCTGCTGCGCGACACGGTGAAAACCTTGCTGCGGGATCACAAGGTCTATGTGACCGACTGGATCGATGCCCGCATGGTGCCGGTCGAGGACGGCAGTTTCGGCCTGGCCGACTACATCCATTACATCCAGGAATTCATCCGCCACATCGGCGCGGAACACCTGCATGTGATCTCGGTGTGCCAGCCTACGGTGCCGGTGCTCGGGGCCATCTCCCTGCTGGCCTCGGCCGGCGAGAAGACGCCCAAGACCATGACCATGATGGGCGGCCCGATCGATGCGCGGCGCAGTCCGACCGCGGTGAATTCGCTGGCGACCAACAAGTCGTTCAAGTGGTTCGAGAACAATGTGATTCACACGGTGCCGGCGAATTACCCCGGGCATGGCCGCAAGGTGTATCCGGGCTTTTTGCAGCATGCCGGCTTCGTGGCGATGAACCCGGACCGTCACCTGACTTCACACTACGACTATTACCTGAACCTGGTCGAAGGCGATGCAGACGATGCGGAAGCCCATGTTCGCTTCTACGACGAATACAACGCGGTGCTGGATATCGACGCCGAGTTCTACCTCGACACCATCCGCGAGGTATTCCAGGAATTCCGTCTTGCCAACGGCACCTGGGAAGTCGACGGCAAGCCGGTGCGGCCGCAGGACATCAAGGGCACGCTGCTGTTGACCATCGAGGGCGAACTGGACGACATCTCGGGCGCCGGCCAGACGGCGGCGGCGCACGAGTTGTGCACCGGCATCGCGCGAGAGGGCAAGAAGCACATTACCGCCGCCGGGTGCGGCCACTATGGCATCTTCTCTGGCCGCCGCTGGCGCGAGGAAATCTACCCGGAAGTCCGGGCATTCATTCGTAACGCCTAGAGCGTCCGCCCGGCCGGGGGCGCGTCAGTCGTCGGGTGCCGCAACCGTAACCATCCCGCCGGAAACGGTTACCGGGTAGCACCTGACCGCCAGGGCGGCGTTATTCGCCATGTGGCCGGTCGCCAGGTTGAACCGCAAGCCATGCGCCCGGCACTGGACGGTGGTGCCGTCGACTTTGCCCCCCGCCAGCGATGCGCCCGCGTGGGGGCAACTGTCGGCCAGTGCGTGGACCTGTCCATTGACATGGAACACCGCGACTTCATGCGTGCCAATCCGGAGCAGCCGGCAGCGGCCGTCCGGGATGTCGGTCAAGGCAAGGGTGACTTCGGTCATCTCGCGTCCTGTGAAAAAGTTTTCAGTGGCGCCGGCGCCGGCAGAAGCGGCTACAGGAATGGCGTTGCAAGGCCTCTGCGTTTCCGGCTTGCGGCGCGGGTGCGAAGCTGGGAGGACTGCGGGAGGCCTCTCGACGCAGCCTTGATGATAGGCGCCTGCCATGGCGGTAGCCCCCCCACGGCGGGTAGGGGAGGGACAGGAGCCGTTGAGCGAGCGCCGGATCATGTTCTTTCTTTGGACGCCCGGCTGTCGACCGTCTATCGACATGCGGAAAGCTTCGTTCCGTCCCGCTTGCCTTGCTGTGGACAATGAAAGGTCGCGCGCGCGTCGGTTCTTGCGGCGCCGCTGCCTCTCATCCAACCACCGTCCACCACATGCCAATCCTCCTGCACCGTCTCCTTGCCACCGGCCTGCTGCTCAGCGCCGCCTTGCCCGTTCTGGCCGACACCGCCATCCTCAACGCCGGCTACGACGTCACCCGCGAGCTGTACCGCGAGATAAACCCTGGTTTTGTCGCCAACTGGAAGCAGGCGAGCGGCGAGACGCTCGTCGTCAACCAGTCGCACGGCGGCTCCAGCAAGCAGGCGCGTTCGGTAGCCGATGGCCTGGAGGCCGACGTGGTGACGATGAACCAGGAGACCGATATCGACATCCTGGTGCAACGCGGCGTGGTGGCGCAGGACTGGAAGAAGCGCTTGCCCGACAATGCCGCGCCGTACTACTCCACCATCGTGTTCCTGGTACGCAAGGGCAATCCCAAGCGCATCCTCGACTGGGAGGACCTGGGCCGCTCGGGCGTGCAGGTGATCGTGCCCAATCCCAAGACCTCGGGCAACGGGCGCTACACCTATCTGGCGGCGTGGGGCGCGGCCATCCGCAAGGGCGGCAGCGAGGCGCAGGCGCGCGACGCGGTGAGCCGGCTGTTCCGCAATGTGCCGGTGCTCGATACGGGCGGCCGGGGCGCGACCACCAGCTTTACGCAGCGCCAGCTTGGCGATGTGCTGGCCACCTTCGAGAGCGAGGTGCACCAGATCCGCAAGGAACTGGGGGACAATTTCGAGGTGGTATACCCGAGCCAGTCGATCATCGCGGAGGCGCCGGTGGCCGTGGTCGACAAGGTGGTGGACAAGCGCGGCACGCGCAAGGTGGCGATGGCTTACCTGCAATACCTGTGGTCCGATGCCGGCCAGGACGTGATCGCCCGCCAGTTCTACCGGCCGCGTTCGGCGGCCGTGCTAAAAACCCATGCGGCGCTGTTCCGGCCGATCCAGCTGTTCTCCGTGAGCGATGTGTTCGGTAGCTGGGCCCAGGCCCAGAGCCGGCATTTCGCCGATGGCGGCGAATTCGACAAGATCTACCAGAGCTACCAGAGCCGTCTGTAAGGCCGGTGCGCGCGCCGGATGCGCTCCGCCGCGCGCCTTGCGGCTATCGCTTCGCGTTCAGGCCATTCAGGTGCCTGACCAGCTTGCCCAGCGTGGTGGCCTGGATCAGCAGGCTGAACACCACCACCAGGTAGGTCACGCCGATCAGCATCTCGCGGCCCGGGAACTCCGGCAGCGATAGCGCCAGCGCGATCGAGATGCCGCCGCGCAGGCCGCCCCAGGTCATGATGGTGGCCGAGTGCGGATTGAGCCGGCGGAAGTTCTGCAGCGCCAGCAGCGGGATGGCCACGCTGATGCCCCGCGCCAGCAGCACCACGGGAATCGCCGCGAGCCCCAGCCAGACGATATGCATCTGCAGGGACAGGGCGATGATCTCCAGCCCGATCAGGCCGAACAGCACCAGGTTGAGCAACTCGTCGAGCAAGCCCCAGAAGTTGAACAAATGCTCGCGCGTCTTTTCCGACATCGACTTGGTGGCGCTGTGATTACCGATCACCAGGCCCATGATGACCACCGACAGCGGCGCCGACACGTGTACCACTTCGGCCAGGCTGTAGCCGCCGGTGGCCAGCGCCAGCGTGATCAGGATCTCGACGGGATAGCTGTCGATACCCCGCAGCAGCAGCGATGCCACGTAGCCCACCACGATGCCCAGCGCCACGGCGCCAAGCACTTCGCGCACCAGCGCCACCGCCACATGGGAGGGAGAGAATTCGGTGGCGCCGGTGGCCAGGCCCACCAGCGTCAGGAACGCCACCACCGCGGTGCCGTCGTTGAACAGGGACTCGCCGGCAATCTTGGTTTCCAGGCTTTCCGGCGCGCCCGCGCTCTTGAGCACGCTCAGCACGGCGATCGGGTCGGTGGGAGAAATCAGGGCGCCGAATACCAGGCACCACAGCAGGCTGATCGGGTGGCCGAGCCATTGCGCCACATAGTAGAAGCCGGCACCGACCGCGGCGGTGGAGATCACCACGCCCACGGTGGCCAGCATGATCACGGCCCGGCGCTGACGGCGCATGCGCGAGAGGTCGACGTGGAGGGCGCCGGCAAACAGCAGCAGGCTGAGCAGGCCATGGAACACAACATCGGAGAAATCGATCTGGGCCACCAGCTTGCGGGCCTGCGCGACCATTTCAGGATGGTTGAAGCCGAGGATGGAGACGCTCAGGCAGGCCACCAGGCCGACGGCGGTGATGCCCAATGTATCGGGCAGCTTGATAAAGCGGTGGTTGATGACGCCAAAAATGGCGATGAGGGTGAAAAGGGCGCCGGTCCCTTGAAACACAGTCATGCGAGGGGGTCTCCTGCCTTTCAGGCATTGCGAGGTGGATGTGGCCGCGTTCGGAGCGTGCCTGGACGCGGCGAAGTGTATTTTATGCCACGTGCACGATGCCGGTATTTGGGATATTTCTTCAAATGCGGTTGGAAGGGTTGGAAAAGCTACCCTCCTCGTCGGCCGCTTTTCACCTGCCGGCGAGGCGTCCCATACGGCCGGCCAGGTAGACCTTTGACGGCTTTCATGGGCTTGACGGTAGAGTTCAAGGGCTTAACGTCAACGTCAACGGCTTA
>NZ_JFJV02000293.1:0-5877 GCF_000611145.1 Cupriavidus sp. SK-3
CGCGCGGTTGACGGCGACACGTGTCGCACGGATCAAGCCAAGGTAAAGCCAGAAATGACACATAAGCCCAAAAGTAATAAAGAGTCCCGGCTCTTATGTCATTTCTGACGCGACCAAACGGTCAAAGCTGCTTCGCACGCTGCGCTGCGCTCCCCGTCGATCGTTCGCGGCCGTCGAGATAGGCACGCAGCTCGGCCGCGATGCCCTGTTGCGCTTCGACTTTGGCCTGGGACTGCGCCAAGGCCAATTCGAGATCGCGCACCTGGGTCGCCAAGCCCTCGGCCTTGTCGGCCGCGGTCACCAATTGATCCTGGAGACGCTGTGTTTGCGCGTCCCGCTCACCCAGATGGGCCTCGAGCATGGCGGCGCGCGGCGCGACGGCTTGCAGCGCGGCGAGCTTTTGCTCGAGTTGCCGGCCGTGCCCCTGCTGGTCGTACAACGCCGTTTGCGCATGGGACAGTTCCGACACGAGACGAGCGCCTTCCTGGTTCAGGCGCGTGACGTCTTCCTGTTTCAGGATAATCGCCTGCTGCGCCTGCCGCAGCTCGGCCTGCAACTGCTGGAGCTGCTGTTCGTGCCGGCGCTGGTCCTGGTCGCGCTGTTCCTTGACCGATTGCCGGTAATGCTCGAGGGCGTCGCGCGCATGCTGGTGCTTTTCTTCGAGCGACCGGCGGTGCGCCTCGTTCTCGGCCAGGCGGTCCTTGAGATCGGCGGCGTGCTGCTCGGCGGTGTGGCGGGCGATCGTTTCCCGCTGTAGCGCCTCGCGCGTGAGGCCGTGCGCGGCCTTTTCCTGCTGCAAGGCGGTGTCGACGTGCTGCTGTTGCGCACTCAGTTGCCCGACTTGGTCGCGTACCGCAGCCAGCGTCTCGGCGTGCCTGCGCTCCTGTTCGGCGTGCGCGGCGCGCAGCGCGTCGATCTGGGCATTCGCCTCGTCCTGCAAGCGCGCGGCCAACCGTTCGACCAGATCCTGTAATGCCTCGCTGATCGATGCCTTGCGGCCGCCGGCACCGCCATCTTCTTCCTCGAGTTCCTTGAGGTACTTGTGGATGGTGGTCTTCGAGCCGGTATTGCCGAGCGCGATGCGCACGGCGTCGACCGATGGGTGCTTGCCTTGCGCGATGAGCGCGTCGCGCGCCCTTTTCACTTCCGATTGGTAGAGACCAGTGCGGGCCATCGGGCCTCCTCGCTATATCGTAATGGATTACATACCACGTAATTACATAACACATGGCGTGGGAAATCAAGCGTCAACTTGCTGGCATATCAGGCCGGATAATGGCTGTTTATCCGGTATCATGCGGAAAATCGGCCGGTTTTAGCCGGTTTGACGCGTAATGCGGGGGGAGTCCACCATGAGCAAGCTCGACCAGTACATCCGCGCTGCCACGCGCGACAATACGCGGCAAAGCTACCAATCGGCCGTTCGCCATTTCGAGGTCGACTGGGGTGGCTTCTTGCCGGCCACCGCCGACAGCATCGCGCGCTACCTGGCCGACCATGCCGAGACGCTATCGATCAACACGCTGCGGCAGCGCCTGGCGGCGCTCGCGCAGTGGCATATCGACCAGGGGTTCCCCGACCCGACCAAGGCGCCGGTCGTGCGCAAGGTGTTCCGCGGCATCCAGGCGCTGCACCCCGCCCAGGAAAAGCGCGCCAAACCGCTTCAGCTCGCCCAACTGGACCAGGTCGCGCATTGGCTCGATGCCGCCATCGAGACGGCGCGTGCCGACCGTGATCGCGGCGCCGAGTTGCGCCACACGCGCGACAAGGCGCTGCTGCTGCTCGGCTTCTGGCGCGGCTTCCGTGGCGACGAGTTGACGCGCCTGTTGGCCGAGCATGTCGCCATCGCTCCCGGGGAAGGCATGTCCTGCTATTTCCCGCAAACGAAGGGGGATCGGCACTACCAGGGCACCACCTTCAAGGCACCGGCCCTGTCGCGTCTGTGCCCGGTCGAAGCCTATGTCGCCTGGGTGGAAGCGGCGCGGCTCGCGTCCGGCCCGGTCTTTCGCGCAATCGATCGTTGGGGCCATGTCAGCGATGCCGGGCTGCATGCCGACAGCCTGGTGCCGCTGCTGCGCTCGATCCTGGCGGACGCCGGGATCGCCTCGGCCGATCTGTATAGCGGCCATTCGCTGCGGCGTGGTTTCGCCAATTGGGCGACGTCCAACGGCTGGGATCTCAAAACCTTGATGGAATATGTCGGCTGGAAAAACGTCCAGTCGGCCATGCGCTATGTCGAAGCGGCCGATCCCTTTGCGCGACGCCGAATCGAATCGGCGCTGCCGGCCGCGCTGCCAGACGCCACCCGCTCCAATCCAGCGTAATTGCCACGCAGCGCGGTATGCTTGCCGTTCGCGTTATTAGAGAGCGGGAGCCAGCCATTGACAACCCGTTTGGCAGTGATGTGATGCACTGTTGCGGCCTGTTTCATTCGAAAGAGCGTCACCAGCGAGCAGTACTGAACAAGAACGCGTTCCACGATTGGAGAGTCCCGCGCAATGGCCAGCATCGAACGAACCGCATATCCGCGCTTCCCGCGCACGCTCACACTCAAGGATCTGCAGACTTCGTTCACGCCGCGGCCCGAGGAAACCGAATGGGCGCAAGGCTTTGCGCGCACGCCAGATCGCCGGCTGGCGCTCCTGGTCATGCTCAAGTGCTTCCTGTTCCTGCGCCACTTTCCAGCGGTCGAGGCGATCCCTGCCGAGGTTGTCGAGCATGTATCGGCGAGCCTCGGCATGCAGCCGGTCCAGCGCATCACGTATCCTGCCGCGCATACCGCGCTATACCGGCATCACAAGGCAATCCGCGCGCTGTTGGGTATCAAACCATACACTGACGCACAAACGCGCACGCTGGCGGTCAAGATTGCGCAGGAGGCCGCCAACGTGCTGGATACGCGCATCGACATCATCAACGTCACGATCGAGGAATTGGTCCGCTGCGGTTACGAGCTGCCGGTGTTTCGTACGCTCGACGATATCGCCGAACAGGCGCATGTGGCAGCCGAAGCTGTACTGCATGACCGGATCGCCCAGCGATTGAATTCCGCCCAGCGCAAGTGGCTGGATCAGTTGCTGGAAACCGCATTGCCGGCGCGACGTACGCTGTACAACCAGATCAAGCGATCGGCGAAGAAGGCGTCGCGCAAACATCTCGACTTGGTGCTCGACCAGTTGAGGTGGCTCGAATCCCTTCCCGATAGCGATGCGCTGCTCGAAGGAGTTCCGGCCACCAAGTTGAAGCACATGGCAGATGTGGCGTCCGCGCTCGATGCGGGCAATATGAAAGAATATCATCCGGCCAGGCGGCACGCGCTGATCCTGGCCTTGATCCGCCAGATGTGCATCGGCGCACGCGACGATATCGCGGCGATGTTCATTCGCCGCATGGAGGGTGCGATCCACAAGAGCGCCAAGGAAGAACTCGACATCATCCAGGCGCGCCAGCGGGAACTGAGCGAGGAGCTGGTCGCCAGGCTTGAACAGGTCGTGGAAATCCTGGCGGAAGACCTCGATGATGTCTGTACCGGCAAGCGCGTGCGCGACCTGCTGGCGCCGCACGGCGAGCTGGACAAGCTGCAGGCCGATTGCGAAGCGATTCGCGTCTGGAGCGGCGGCAACCACTTGCCGTTGCTTTGGAAGCCGTTTCGATCGTGGCGCGCTGCCATGTTCCAGATGGCGAAGGTGCTGCGCTTCCAGGCGGCGACCGAAGACCGCAGCCTCCTCAAGGCGTTGGACGTCGTTCTCGAAAACGAGCACCGCAAGACCGAATGGATCGCCGACGACGTCGACCTGTCGTTTGCGTCCGAGCGCTGGCGCAAGCTGGTGCGCCGCTCGCACGGTCTCGGCAACCCGACAAACCGGCGCCATCTCGAGGTCTGCGTCTTTTCCCATTTGAGCGGCGAGCTGCGCTGCGGAGACGTCTGCATCGAGGGCTCCGGCACGTTTGCCGACTACCGCAAGCAACTGGTGCCGTGGCGGGAATGCGAAAAACTGCTGCCGGCGTATTGCGACCGGATCGGCATCCCGGCCGACGCGCAAGGCTTCGTCGACGGCCTCAAGAAGCTGTTGACGGAGACGGCGGGACAGGTCGACAGGGAATTCCCGCAGCACGCCGGCGACGTGACGATCAGCCCGAGCGGCGAGCCGACGCTCAAGCGCGTGACGGCGCGCGAGATACCACCATCGGCCATTGCCTTGCAAGCCGCCATCGACAGCCGGCTCGTGCCGCGCAACCTGCTGGACATCCTCGCCAACATCGAGCACTGGACCGGGTTCACGCGCAATTTCGGCCCGCAGTCGGGCGACGATCCGAAGCTGCGCAACGCGCGCGAGCGCTATCTGCTCACCGTGTTTGCGATGGGTTGCAATCTCGGCCCCAACCAGGCGGCGCGACACTTGTCGAACGGAGTGACGCCGCACCAGTTGTCGTACGTGAACCAGCGCCACATGGGCCTGGAGCAACTGGACAATGCCTGCCGCGACCTGACCGAACTGTATCTGCGCCTCGACTTGCCGAAGCTGTGGGGCGAAGGCAAGAAGGTGGCGGCCGACGGGACGCAATATGACTTCTACGAACAGAACCTCCTGGTCGGCATGCATTTCCGGTACCGCCGCATGGGCGCCGTGGCCTACCGGCATGTGGCCGACAATTACATCGCGGTGTTCCGGCACTTCATACCGCCTGGCGTGCTGGAGGCCATCTACGTCATTGAGGGCTTGCTGAAGGCCGGCCTGAGCGTCCAAGCCGACACGGTCTATTCGGATACGCACGGCCAGTCGGAGACCGTGTTCGCGTTCACCTACTTGAACGGCATCCAACTGATGCCGCGTATCCGCAATTGGAAGGACCTGCGCTTCTACAAAGCGGAGAAGGGCATCCGCTACCAGCATATCGACCGCCTGTTCAGCGACGTCATCGACTGGAAGCTGATTCGCAACCACTGGAAAGACTTGATGCAGGTCGCCATCTCGATCCAGACCGGGTGCATCGTGTCGCCGATGCTGCTGCGCAAGTTGAGTCACGAGGGACGGCACAACCGGCTGTTCGCGGCGGCGCGCGAACTCGGCCGCGTGCTGCGCACGATCTATCTGTTGCGCTGGATCTCGCAAAAGGAGATGCGGCAAGAGGTGACGGCGACGACCAACAAGATCGAGTCCTACCACGCGTTCACGAAGTGGCTCGACTTCGGCGGCGATGTCATCACCGAGAACGATCCGAACGAGCAGCAAAAGCGCGTGCGCTACATCGACCTGGTGGCGTCGGCGGTGATCCTGCAGAACACCGTCGATATGATGCGCATCATGCAGGAGCTGCACGCCGCCGGCGAAGCGGTGTCCGCGGCCGACGCCGCCTTCATGAGCCCGTACGGCACGACCGGCGTCAAACGGTTTGGCAACTACCATCTCGATTTGAAGCGACCGCCGGAAGCCTGGCTCAAGGAGTCCCTGTTCCGGCAAGCCGTCAAACGCGCACGGGCGGAAGCCGGCCAAGGGCAACGGATCGACAACCAGCCAGGAGCCTTCCCATGAGCAATTCCGATGATACGGTCGAGACCGCCTACGGGCGGCTGGACCAGGCGGCCCTGCGGGAGGCGCAAGACACTTACGACACGACGGCGCTGTTGCATATGGTGGACGAACTTGATGACTTGCTGGCCAGCGCGCGCGCCGAGGATGGCCTGCGTGACATGCTGTTGCGGCTGCACGGGATGGTGCATACGGTGATCAACGGGGCGGGGATGACCGTCGCGACCGATGAGGAAACCTTGCCCGAATTGGCGTTTGACGTGACGGCGGAAGTGCTGCGGACGATTACGATACTGCAAGGCTGGATTCGCCGGCTCGAGCCGCTGGAGCGGCTGACGCCACGCAA
>NZ_JFJV02000294.1:0-92 GCF_000611145.1 Cupriavidus sp. SK-3
GAATCCCGGAAGCTGGCAGGTTCGTGGCGGCGCAAACCGGTACCGGCAGAAGCCCGCCGGAACTCTGGGCCGTACGACGAAATCATCGACAT
>NZ_JFJV02000294.1:235-19410 GCF_000611145.1 Cupriavidus sp. SK-3
TAACCCCGCAGGGGGATGTCGTACGGCTTTGGGGTGCAAAAACCAACACCGCTCACACAAACAGCGACCAGTGATTCACAGATAGTTTTTTATTTTCAAACGCTGGATTTATCTTCATAACACACAAGCCATGCAGAACTGCGAGATCGTTGCGCCAGAGATGAAGCCGGAATCGCCAGGCCAGACCGCCGGACCTGTCGCAAGGAGCCTGGCCGGCATACGCCGGCGCAAGCCACAGAAGTTTTGCGGCAAACGGCAAGCCGCCTTGCCCGCGATCACTCCGCCGCGGCTGCTAGCAACGCCCGACCGGATATCATATGGCCACCAAACAAAGCGCTCCTGACTGACCTACGACCGGGCTCGAGCAAGTAGCTTCACCTAGCGATGCGAACAATGACCCCCGATTCCGACACCCCTGCGCGCCCAGCCATTCGCTCCCTGACCCAGCTTGAGGGCCGCGTGCTGGCCGTGCTGCTCGAAAAGCAGCACACCGTGCCAGACACCTACCCGCTGTCGCTCAACGCGCTGACTTCGGGCTGCAACCAGAAAACCGCGCGCTCTCCGGTGATGAATGCCACCGAGGCCGAGATACTCACCGCCATCGATGGCCTGAAACGCCTGAGCCTGGTGATGGAAGGCAGCAGCAGCCGCGTGCCGCGCTTCGAGCAGAACATGAAGCGCGTGCTGGGCGTGCCGAGCCAGTCGGTCGCGCTGCTCGCGACGCTGCTGCTGCGCGGTCCGCAGACGGTAGCGGAGTTGCGGCTGAACTCCGCGCGCCTGCATGCCTTTGCCGACATATCCTCGGTCGAAGTGTTCCTGGAAGAACTCGCCTCGGCCGAGCCACCTTTCGTGGTGAAGCTGCCGCGGGCGCCCGGCGGACGCGAGAATCGCTGGATGCACCTGCTGTGCGGCGAAGTCAGCCTGGAGGATATGTCCGACCGCGGCACCGCCGACGAGTCGGTGCCGCCCTCGGAGTTCGAGGCACTGAAGGCCGAACAGAAGGAACTGGCCGAAAAGGTGGCACGGCTGCAGGCGCTGGTTGAGCGCATGGCTGGCGAATTGGGGATATCGCTCGACAAGACCGGCCTATAGCCCAAGGGGTCCGTCCTGCAGACCCGGGACGGACCGGCTTAGCCGAAGATCGCTTTCGCCCGGCGATAGACGTGGACAGGCATCCCGACTGCCAGCCACGCCCAGCCGCAAAAACTGACCCAGAAAAAAAGCGGATGGCTCTCGGGAGAGATCAGCGTGCCACTACGAGACAGCGCCAGGATTCTGTGCTCGGCAAAGCCGCGCCATAGGCAGTAAATGGCGAACGCCGTGACCGGCAGCGCAATCAGCGTCAGCAGGACGAACTTGACGCGCAGCCAAATCCGCTGCGCATCTTCGCTGCTCTCCAGCCATCCGGCAAACACGCCCCCGATGGTAAAGCCGATACACGCCAGTACCGCCATTCCGAAGCCGATCGGAAGGCCTATGTAGAGGCTCACCAGGAAAATCGAAGTCCATGATGCTTCGATACCCGGACGCAGCGAAAGCAGCAGGCCCAGGGGAATCGCAAGGGCGACGGCCCATTTCAGGCAGAAGAACGCGTACCGCATGCGAAACCTGCTGACAGGCTCGGAAGCCTGGCGGACCGGACTAAGTTGCATCATGTTTTTTAGGCAAGGTGGAACTACGGCATTCAAGCGATGCCAGCCTGGCATCAGGTCCGCATGGAATACGGGATCAGGCGTCCTGGCAACCGCCTTTGCGGAGAACGCCAGCGGGAGGCTATCACACGCTTGTGACGCAAGCAGCGCTCGCAGACCTGTATAAACGCCACAACAGTCCACATTGGCTCGGCAAGGACTTGCGGCGTATGATCGTGAATAGCCGCTCCAGATCAACGGCGACGCCGCAAACCAGAACTGCCGCGGCATCGCCAGGCGCCTCATTGCAGGCACCCTATTGGCGCTGCAGCCGGGCACACTACTTGTCACAATAGTGTCGTTTGAAGGCAGCGATAATTTGCAGTCCAAACACGTTGAGGCCGTTGACGATGCGCGTGACGATTCGCACGATTACGATTCCGGGAAGCCAGGGCCGGGCCGCCCTTCACCAGGCCGTTGTGTACGCGACTACGGAGCAGGAGGCCACGCCACTCATGACGAGTGACTGGAGCCAGCGCGAACCGGAAGTCTTCATGGCGGCCCAGACCTGGGCCAGGCGCAATACCTATATCGTATCCAACCCCCGCACCGGCGCGTATTACGGCAGTCCTGCCGCCCGCTAGTCCGGGGCCGCACGGCGCCTCGGCCTCGGCCATGCCGATAATGTATGGACATGGCGCATTGCCCGCGCGCAGCCGCGCATTGCCCGCAATCTACATTGCCGCATAGGCGGCACGCCCGCCCAGCGTTGCGGTCATGGCCTCGTGCAGCGCCAGCAGCAGGCGGCTGTCCTGGTCGGCCTTGCGGATGACCAGTGAGATCCGCAGCGTAGGCGCGTCGGCACCCAGCCGCACGATCCGCACCGGATAGATCTGGCAGATACCGGGATCCATCAACTGCACCAGCGAGACGCCAAGCCCGGCGCTGACCATGGCGACGATGGCGGGCACGGTGTCGAGTTCCAGGGTGCTGCGCTTATCGGGCATGCGGGTGTGGACATAGCGCGCAGCCATTGCGCCGGTGGCCGTGCTGCGGTCGTAGCGGATCCAGTCATGCCTGCGCAGCAGCGCCTCCGCCGAATCCGGGCGCTCCCCCGGTGGGGCCACCAGCACGATTTCCCGTTGCGTGAGCGGATGCCAGCGCAGGCTGGCCAGGCGGCCTTTCTCGGGCTGGGCCACCACCGCCGCATCGAGTTGGCCAGCCTTGACGGCATCCATCAATCCCGCGCTGCGCCCGCGCATGGGCCGCACCGCCAGGCGCGGGTAACGATCCCTCAGGTAGCGCATGGTGCCGGGCAACAGCACCGGCTGGATCGATTCGATCATCCCCAGGCGCAAGGTGCCCTCGATGGCGACCGACGTGCGCCGCCGCAAGGCATTGAGATGGTGCAGCCCGTCGCGCATCGCCGCCACCACCTCAACGGCCGCCGCGGTTGGGCGCACCTGCAGGCCGGAGCGGTCGAAGAGCGTCTGGCCCACGTACTGCTCCAGCTGCTTCATCTGCATGCTCACGGCGCTGGGGGTGAGATGCATCACCGCCGCGGCCGCGGCGAACGAGCCCTCCTCGATCACCGCCTGGAGGGTGGAAAACGCCTCGAGCTTCATCAAGATTCCTTATGTAAGGTGCGAATTTTCATCACTATTTCTTGGCTCTCGCGCAGCTTAGACTGGTCTCAGGGCACAACGCAAGCTTGGCAAGACCGCTGCGATTGCGCCAGCGATACCCATCAAACGGAGACCAAACCCGCCATGACCGCCTTCAGCCCCGCCGCCTGGTATGCACCGGATGCGCAAAAAAATGCCTCGTGGATTCAACGCCTGACGGCCGATGAGGTGGCCAGTTTCGACGCCGCGCTGGCGCATGCCAAGGCCACCGGCAAGTCCTTTCTCGACCTGGCGCAGGAAGACTTTCCACTCAGCCCCGCGGCGCGGGCAGCGCTGGACCGGGCCATCGCCGCCACGCAAGGCCGCTGGGGCATGTGCCTGCTCAAGGGCTTCCCGGTCGACAAGTGGACCGAGGACGACACGCGCCTGGCCTACTGGTGCATGGGCCTGCACATGGGCGTGGCGCGCACGCAGAACCGCGCCAGCGAATTCCTCAATGATGTGCGCGATATCGGCGCGGCCTACAAGACCAGGAACGGGCGCGGCTACAACACCAATGCCGCGCTGGACTTCCACACGGACTCCAGCGACGTGGTTGCCCTGCTGTGCCGCCGGGCGGCCAGGAGCGGCGGGCAGAGCAAGGTGGTCAGCTCGATCGCATTGCGCGACGAGGTAAGGCGCAGGCGGCCGGACCTGGAGCCGGTGCTGCGCCAGCGCTTCTACTTCAGCTACCAGGGTGCGCAGGATCCGGCCCAGCCGCCTTACTACGGCTTGTCCATCCTGGGCAATCACCCGGACCATTTTGCGTTCCGCACCAACCGGAAGAATATCGTCGCCGCGCAAGCGGACTTCGACACCGTGCCTCGCCTGACCGGCCCGCAGCAAGACGCGCTGGACCTGCTCGACGAACTGCTGACGGACCCGCAACTCTGCTTCTCGATGTCGCTGGAACCCGGCGACATGCAATTGCTGAACAACTACGTGACGGTGCACTCCCGGACCCATTTCGAGGACTACGAGGAGATGGACCGCAAGCGCCATCTGTTGCGGCTGTGGCTGGCCGTGCCGTCGGCGCAGGCCTTGCCCGATGACTGGGCCGAGTATTTTGACGACGTGCGTGCCGGCGCGGTCAGGGGCGGCCTGCGCGGCGCCGCGCGGCCGGAAGCGTTTGCCGTGTTCGAAGCGCGGCAGGCTGCGGCGATGGGCATGCCGTTGCGGGCATGGACGCCCGGCGTGCCGGCGCCAGCATCGGCAATGGCGGACTGATCCTGCCGCCAGGTAGCAAGTAGCAAACACGCCCCACGCGGCGGGCTCGATCCCGCCGACGCACTATAACGACAAGCAAGAGATGGAGACAACATGCAACGACGCGACTTCCTGGCGCTGCTGTCCGCGGCCCTGCTGATCCCGCCCGACCTGAGGGCGGCGACCACCGTGACCAAGCTGCTGGTCGGCGCAACGCCGGGCGGCGGCACCGACATCGTGGCGCGTTCGCTTGCGATGGAACTGGAAAACCGGCTGGGGCGCACCTTCATCGTCGACAACAAGCCGGGCGCCGCCGGCAATATCGCGGCGGGTGCGGTGGCCAAGGCCGAGCCCGACGGCGGCACGCTGTTGCTGAGCTATACCAGCCATGCGATCAACCCGTCGCTGTTCCAGAAGCTGCCGTTCGACACGCTCAAGGATTTCACGCCCATCAGCCTGATCGCCAGCTCTCCGCTGATCCTGGTCGCCCGGCCCTCGCTCAAGGCCGGCAACCTGCGCGACGTGATCGCACTGGCCAAGGCGCAGCCCGGCCACCTGAGCCTGGCCGTGGCGGGCGTGGGCAGCGCCAACCATCTCGCGGGCGAGATGCTGAAAGCCGAAGCCGGAGTCGATATCGTCAGCGTGCCGTACAAGGGCGCGGGGCCGGCCGTGGCCGATGTGGTCGGCGGCCAGGCAGACCTGCTGCTCGGCAATGTCGCCACCGTTCAGCCCTTGCTGAGCGCGGGCAAGCTCAAGGCCATCGCCGTCAGCACGCCGCAACGGCTGCAGGCGTTCCCCGATGTGGCGCCGATCGCCGAAGTGGTGCCCGGCTTCGATTACAGTTCATGGTATGGCCTGTTCGGCCCGGCCAGTATGCCGGCCGACCTGGTCCGGCAAATCGAGAAGGCCGCGCGCGCGGCGGTCGCGTCGCCAGCCACGCGCCAGCGCTTGCTCAAGGAGGGACTGGTTCCGGTGGGGAGCAGCGCGCAGGATTTCGCGCAGTTCGTGCGCAAGGAGATCGACCGCTGGGCCAAGGTAGTCGCCGTGACCCATACCAAGGTTGCCTGACGATGTGGCCTGACGCTGCAGCCTGATGACGTTGCCTGATGACCCTGCCGCCATGCGCGGCCACACCTGGAAAATACAATGACCACCCCGTTGCTCGAACACCGACTGCGCGAACCGCGCGTGCTGCTGGCGCCCGGCGTCTATGACGCGTTCTCGGCGCTGCTGGCCGCGCAAGCGGGATTCGAAGCCCTCTACCTGTCCGGAGCCGCCGTGGCCTACACCCAGCTTGGCCGCTCCGACGTAGGGCTGACCACCGCGACGGAGACGGCGGACATCGTCGGCAGGATCACCGACCGCGTCGGCGTGCCCCTGATCGTCGATGCCGATACCGGCTACGGCAACGCGCTCAACGTCATCCGCACCGTGCGTTCGCTCGAACGCGCCGGCGCCGCCATGATCCAGATCGAGGACCAGACCTTCCCCAAACGGTGCGGCCACCTGGACAACAAGCGCGTGGTCTCCACCGCCGAGATGTGCGGCAAGCTGAAAGCCGCCCTGGACTCGCGCGCCTCGCCGCGAACCCTGATCCTTGCCCGTACCGACGCGGTTGCCATCGAAGGACTCGATGCGGCAATCGAGCGCGCCGAGGCCTATGTGGAATGCGGTGTCGATGCGCTCTTTATCGAGGCGCTGCGCACCGAGGAAGACATGGCCCTCGTGTGCGAGCGCTTCGCGGGACGCATTCCGCTGCTTGCCAATATGGTGGAAGGCGGCAAGACACCCGTGCAGAGTGCCGCCGCGCTCGGCAACAGAGGCTTCCGGATCGTGATCTTCCCTGGCGGCGTCGTGCGCTTCCTCGGTGCGCAGATGAAGCATTACTACTCGACGCTGCTCGAGCATGGCACTACCGCGCCGATGCGCGATGCCATGCTGGACTTCGACGGGCTGAATGCCGTGATCGGCACCCCGGAACTGATCGCGCGGGGCCAGCGCTACGGGGAGTGAGGAAGGCGGCCATCTCCCGGCCATCTCCCGGGCGGTGGCCGGTTCCGCCTGGCATCAGTCGTCGGCCGTAAATCCGGAAGCCTCAACGATGGGCTTCCACTGCGCGCGCTGCGCCTGGATGGTCTTGCGGGCCTGCGCGCCGGGCTGTCCCGCCATCTCCATGCCGAGCGCCGCCATCCTGGCGCGCACGTCAGGCTCCTTCACCGCGTCCAGCAACGCCTTCTCCAGACGTGCCACGGCCGCTGCGGGCGTGCCCGCGGGCACAAACGCGGAATACCAGCCCGATGCCATGTCGAACCCCGGCACGCCGGCCTCCTGCAGCGTCGGTACATCGGGCAGCAATGCCGAGCGCTTCGTGCCGGTCACGCCGAGAAAGCGGATCTTGCCCGCCCTGTGCAGTTCCATCTGGCCGCCTATCGCATCGACGCCGATGGGCAGCGTGCCCCCGATCTCATCCGTCAACATCATCGCCGCGCCACGGTAGGCCGTCGGGGTCAGCGGCACATCGATGGCCTTGCGCAGCGTGAGCACACCGAAGTGAACGGTGCCGCCCAGCGTGACCAGGCCAAACCCCGTGGATGCCGGATTGCGCTTCACCCACGCGATGTACTCCGGCATCGTCTTGTAAGGCTGGCTGACACTGGCAGAGGCGACCAGGGGCACATCCGCCAGGTAGGCGACGGGCACGAGATCCTTGTCGGGATCGTAGGGCAGCCGCTTGTAGGTCAGCGGAAAAATGGTGAACGGAGGCGCGGGCGAGATGAGGATGGTTTTTCCATCCGGCGCGGCACGCTTCACGGATTCGAGCGCCAGCCGGGCTGAAGCGCCGGGCCGGTTCTCGACCAGAATGGTTTCGCCAAGCGAGACGCGCAGTTTTTCCGCGACCGTGCGCGCGAACACGTCCAGCGCACCGCCCGGTGCAAAGCCGATGACGATGCGTGTGGGGGTGTCGGCGCTGGTGGCACCGGCCGCGGCCGGCACGCCCGCCGCGACGACGGCAACGGCGGCCGCGAGCGCGGTTGCCAGCTTAGGCCAAGAGAAGCGATTGTGCATGTCTGAGTCCTGTGTGGTGTGCCGGGTCGTGTGCCGGGTCATGTGCCGGGTCATGTGCCGGGTCATGCCGCGGCCGGTTCGAACGTCGTGTCCGGCTCCAGCGGATAGATCGGCCGCCGGAGGTTCTCGAACGGAAACAAGCTGTAGTCCGAGCTGCAAACCCCCGGTCCGGCCACCAGCACGATATGCCGGGCAATCGGGCCGAACCCTGCGCGAAAGTGCTGGCGCGACTTGATCAGGATGTACTTCTTGCGCGCCAGGTCGATGCCCGCATGCGTGAACACGCCGGTATCGAACGGCTCCTGCGGCTTCTCGCAGACCATCACCAGGACGCCGCCCGCCTCGAGCACCGCGACCCGGCCAAGGCTGAGCCGTACGCCGGTAAACATCGGCCCGGTCACCTGGTAGTTGCCATCGGTAATGCATTTCACCCGCCCGGTCAGCGTCAGGGGCTGGCCTTTGAGGCGCAACGCGGGCATGTCGGTCCTGCCGCCCACCGCGACCGTGATCTGCTGGCCTATGCCCGCCCGGATCATCTGTTCGACGGCGGCCGGGTCCCAGAACGGACCGGCCACGACATCGTCGAGGCCCTGGCGCATCACTTCGGCCAGCACGCTCATCTGGTCGGTCGGGCCGCCGGCGCCGCAATTGTCGCCATGGTCCACCAGCACCACGGGGCCGCTGTCGAGCGTCCTGGCACGCGCCACCGACTCCGCCATCGGCTCGATTGGGAAAACAAAGTCGGCGCGGCGTGCCCAGGCCATTGCCGTCAGTTCGTCCAGCAACTGGCGCGCGGCATGCTCGCGCCCGGCATCGGCCACGATCACCACGGTCAGGCCAACGTGCGGGATATCGGCGAGCGGAAATCCGCCAAACACCGAGGCATTGAGCACTTCGCCATCGCGCTCCGCCGCCATGGCGCGGTCCATGATGTCTTTCATGGGCTGGTCCTGCGGGGTCTGCCGCAGCATATGCGTGAGCATCGGCAAGGTGCGCGACAGGATGACCGGCGTGGCCTCGCCGCGCAGCGCGGCCATCAAGGTACGCGCCGCCCGCGCGCCGGTCTCGTACACGTCGACGTGGGGATAGGTGCAGTAGCCTGCGATGGCCGTCGCATTGCCCACCAGCGCATCGCTGAAGTTGGCGTGGAAATCCAGCGCCACCGCAATGGGCACGCCAGGCGCCACGGCACGGATGCGCCTGAGCAGTTCGCCCTCGGCATCGGGATAGCCCTGCGCCACCATCGCGCCGTGCAGGTCGAGCATGACGGCGTCGCAGCCTTCGCGCACCGCCGCCACGATGGCCCCGGCCATCGATTCGAACGCTTCGGCGGTCACGATGCCGCTCGGCACCGCGTTGGCCAGCAGCGGCATGATGAACTCGTCGCCCTGGCTGCGCACCATGTCGATAAAAGCCGCGGCGGCATTGTTGGTGCCTTCGCAGGCGCGGATGGCAGCCTCGCCGGATACCGGCCCATCCACGCCCGTGCCCCGGCAGAACGACGAGAGCGGCGTCGCGATGGGGGAGAAAGTATTGGTTTCATGCCGCATCAGGGCAATGACAAAGCGCATCTTCTTATCCTTAGGCTGCATGGCTTTAGTTTGCATCGAGGTTGACTGCCTTCGCGATCGCGCCATAGCGGGCGGACTCGGCCTGAAGGAACTTGCGGGCCTGCACGGGCGGGCTCAGCACGGGTTCGTAAGCCAGCGACTGCAGGCGCGCGATGAAGTCAGGCTCTTCCACACAGCTCTTCACCTCCCTGTACAACCGCTCGATGATCGGCTGGGGCGTGCCGGTCCTCACCACCAGCGCCAGGTTGGCGCGCACCAGCAGTGCATTGGGGCTATCGGCCTTTTGCGTTTCCAGCCTGGGGAACTGCGTGACGGCGTGGTCCTGCAGCGTGGCCAGGGGCTTGACCTTGCCGTCGGTGACATAGGCCGCCGAGGAACCGATCACGTCGACGTGCGCGTCGGTCTGGCCGCCGATGAGATCAGCCATGGCCGGCGGCGAGCCGCGATAAGGAACGATGGTGAAGTCCAGCCCGTTGCTTTGCTTCCAGCTGGCCAGACCCAGGTGGGCAGCACCGGCCACCGTGTTGATGCTGATCGAGACCTTGCCGGGGTTGCTGCGGATATACGCCTTCAGGTCGGTCAGGCTTCCCTCCTTGCGGTCGGAGCGGGCGACGATCCAGTGCGGCACCGTGTTCAGGATGGTGACCGGCGTCAGGTCGGTGTCCGGGTTGTAGCGCAGGCCCTTGATGACGTACTGGTTGATGTTGAGCGAGCCATCGCTGGCGAGCAGCAGGGTATAGCCCTCCGCCTTGTCCTTCAGAGCCGACATGACGCCAGGCACGGTGGCGCCGCCCGCGATGTTCTCGACCACGACGGGTTGCCCGAGCCGCTTCCCCAGCTTCTGGGACAGCGTGCGCGCGACGATGTCGTAGGACCCGCCCGCGGGGAACGGCACGACCAGCCGCAACGGCCGCTCGGGCCAGGCTGCATGGACCGCGAAACTCGCGGCGAGAAGGCTGGCGCCGGTGATGGCCGCCCTGACTGCTGCACTGAACTTGATCACTTGCTTGTCTCCTGACCTTGGATCTTTGTGCTTCCCGTTGCCGCGGGGACGGCGGCGCGGCGCAGGCCTGCCGGGGAAGAATCGTGCTCATGACGGCACTCCGATGGCTCACTATAGAGGAGCCCACAATCAACCAAAAGCGAATTAAAATTGATAGTTGTTGAGCATTTGGTTAATGATCTGGTTAATGCCGCGGCGCGGTCTTCCTGCTTTTTATCGCCGCAGCTCTCCCCTGGAATCCCCCATGCCGCCCGCCGTCCATCCCGTTCACGCCCTGCTCGCCCGCCTCAAGTTCCGGCACCTGCGCGTCATCCTTGCGCTGGACGAGCTGCAGAGTGCGGCCGAAGTCGCGGCACGATTCCATATCAGCCCGGCGGCGGTGTCGAAGACATTGGGAGAAGTGGAGGCCATCGTGGGCATGCCCTTGTTCGAACGCGGACGCCGCGGCATGCGCGCCACCGACATCGGCCGGGAGATGATCGACGGCGCGGCATTGGTGACGGCGCAACTGAGCCGCCTGGCCGAGTCCCTGCAAGCCGTGCGCGAGGGCACGCGAGGCCAGATGAGCCTGGCCTACCGGACCACATCGGTCCAGCCCGCACTGGCGCAGTTGCTCTGCGCCTTTCATGCGGGCAATCCAGGGGTGGATATCAGCGTGATCGATGGCGGCATCATGGACCTGATCAGCCAGGTCGAAGAAGGCGAGCTCGATCTGTTGTTTGCCTACGAAGACCCACGCCTCGAGCGCAAGGACTTGCGCCATGCACCCATCATTCCCGGACAGAAACTGGTCATCGTCGCCAGCACGACGCATCCGCTGCTAGGGCGCGCGCGCATCACCGCGCAGGACCTGGCCGACCAGCAGTGGTGCATTCCGGCGCATGGCGCGCGCATGCTGCACCACCTGCACACCGCATTCCGCGCGCTGGACATGCCGCCGCCGGAGCGCGGCATCCGGACCAGCGACGTGACCATGACGGTCAACCTGCTCCAGGCCGCGCACTTCCTGGCCGTGTACCCCGAGCGCATCGCCGCCCAGCTGGCGGCGGCGAATCTGGCCACGGTACTGCCGTTCAAGCTGGCAAGCCAGGTGGAACCGGTTGTCATGGTGTGGAACGGCGCGCTGGCGCCGCGCGCCCCGGCACGCGCCTTCCGCGATTTCATCCTGCGGCACGCGGCGGAGATGCCGGCGGATCCGTCTGCCTGGCTGGCCAATGTGGGATTGATGAACCCGGCGAACGGCTCGTGACAAGCGGCGCTGGCCTCTTGCAGCGCGCGCACGCTTGCCGTACGCTGCCTGCCCAGCCCGCCAACCGGACCCCGGACATGTCACAGCAAAAACCCGCCAGCTCGCTGGTCTACTCCACCGAACACGGCCGTATGTGCCCCGGCTGCGGCAATGCGCTGTCGGCCTGCACCTGCGGCAAGGCCCGGCCGGTCGCGCAGGGCGACGGCATCGTGCGGGTTTCACGGGAGACCAAGGGCCGCAAGGGCAAAGGGGTGACGCTGGTGCGCGGCATCGCGCTGGACGCGCTGGCGCTGGCGCAACTGGCCAAGGAACTGAAAGCCGCCTGTGGCTCGGGCGGCACCGTCAAGGATGGCGTGATCGAGATCCAGGGCGACCACTGCGACACGGTGATGGAAAAACTCCGTCAGCGCGGCATGACCGTGAAGCGGGCCGGTGGCTGAGCAAGAGGCCGCGGGATCCGCTTACCTGGTGCGCTGCTTGTAAACGATGCTGCCGTCGGCCTTGCGCTGGGGCACGACCGGGTTGCGGGAATTGCACACCGGGCAGCGGAACAGCGGGCCCTGGCCTTCGTCCTTGACCGTCACGTCCTTGGGGTCCCAACGCGTCTGGCACGACTGGTTCTGGCAAGTAAAAAACATCTTCATTCTCCGTAATAGGCGCGGATCGTAGCACGGCGGGCGAATGCGGCCCCGGCTGGTGCGCCATCCTGCGCATCGGCGTCCCTGCCTCTCCTCCTGCGCTCTCCCCGCCTATTCTGCTCCGTTTCCGAAAACGGATAGCCCTGCGCCCGTGCGCCAGCCCGCCGCGCGGCCGGCCGCGCACTGCCGCAGTGCAGGATCGCGCGGCGGCAGGCTGGCGGGCACCGCCGGCGGGCGCAGCCACGTTGGCGGCCCGGCGGCCATGCACCCGTTGTGGCGCTGAAGGCACGTCCTGCGGCAAGCCATCGCCCGCCGGCATCGGTGAATATCCCCGTGCCGCGGTTGCCGATTTCGGATAACGCCCCCGCCACGCGCGTTCGTAGACTGGCCTCATTGCAAAGCGCACCAAGGAGCCAGCAAGTGAACGAGGTAAGCACCAGGGCCTTCACGCGACGGCCGGGCACGGGACTGGCGGCAGCGGCGATATTGAGCGCGCTCGCCATGCCTGCGCCCGCCGCCAACGCCGCCGAATTGCCGCCCGAAACCCTTTCCGTGCAGGCGCTGGCGCCCGCCGATGGCAACCGCCTCTATATCTCCGATGTGGCGTTCAAGCACATGGTGGACGGGCGCCTGCACGTGGTGGACGGCAAGCGCATGCGCTACCTCGGGCTGGTACCCACCGCGTTCGGCGGGCAGAGCGTGCTGTCGCCGGACAAGCGCACGCTGTATGTGATCTCCACGTTCTACACGCGGCTGGCGCGTGGCGAGCGCACCGACGTGGTCAGCCTCTATGACACCGCCACCCTGGCCTACCGCAGCGAGATCGTAATCCCGCCCAAACATGCGCAGTCGCTGAACTACCGGGGCATCGCCACCGTGTCCGCCGACGGGCATTTCCTCTACGTGCAGAACGCCACGCCAGCCACCACGGTCAGCATCGTTGACCTGCAGGCCGGCAAGTTCGTGGCGGAGGCGCAAACCCCGGGATGCTGGGGCGTGTTTGCCACGGAGGCTTCCAGCCTGCGCTTTCGTACCCTGTGCGGCGACGGCACCATGCTGACAGTGACGCATGACGCCAGTGGCCAGCCCAGCGGTCAAAAGCGCAGCGCGCGCATGTTCGATCCCGATACCGATCCGGTCTTCCTGCACAGCGAGCGCGTCGGCAACACGCTGACCTTCGTGTCCTTCAACGGCAATGTGTACAGCGCCGATCTCTCGCACGAGACGCCAGCGTTCGCGCAACCGTGGCCCGTGATCGACGCCGCCGACCGCAAGGCTGGCTGGAAGCCGGGCGGCTACCAGTTGTTCGCGCTGCACGCCGCCACCGGCCGCCTGTACCTGGGCATGCATCCGCGCGCCAAGGACGGATCGCACAAGTCGCCCGCCGCCGAGATCTGGACGATCGACCTGGCCCAGCGCAAGCGCGTTGCCCGCGCGCCGGGGCAAAACGCGCTGGCGCTCACGATCACGCAAGGTTCCCAGCCAACGCTCTACGTGCTGGACGCGGCAAAAGCCGGCGTGGTGTCGCTGGACCCGGCCCGCGGACTGAAGCCGATATCCCGCCTGGACCAGGTCGCGGAGAACGCGGTGCAACTGGAACTGCATCAATGAGCGCCGCCGCCGAAATCTCCAACGTATTGCGCGATCCCGTCGTGGTGGCGGCCTGCTCCGCCGCCGCCGCGCTGGTGCTGGCGCATTCCCTCTGGCCCAAGCTGCGCGACTTCACCGGCTTCCAGGCCGCCGTGAGCGCTTACCGGCTGATGCCGCAGGCATGGTCGCGCTGGGTGGCGCTGGCCTATGCCGGCGCCGAGGCGGCCAGCGTGGCGGCGCTGGTAGCCACGCCGCTGCGGCCGGGCGCGGCGCTGCTGGCGGCCCTGGCGGTGGCGATCGCCAGCGGCGCGGTGGGCATCAACCTGCTGCGCGGCCGGCGCGATATCCGCTGCGGCTGCGGCAGCGCCGCCGACAGCCTGCGCCTTTCGCCGGGCCTGCTGGCGCGCAACCTTGGACTGCTCGCGGTGCTGGGACTGGCCGCGGCAACGGCGGCCGGCCTGGCGGCGGACGCGGCGCCGCGCGCGTTCACCTTGCCCGACTACCTGGCGGCGGGCTTCTGCGCGCTTGCGCTGCTGTTGCTGTGGCTCGGCGCCACGCAAGTGCTGGTCAATGCCGATCGCGCCGCCGCGCCCTCTCGCCGCACCCATTCAACCTACTCGTGAGACTGCCATGACTGCCCTTGTGATTGCCAATATCGTGCTGTGGATCGCCGTGCTGGCGCTGCTGTTCGGCTTCTACGCGCTGGCCCGCCAGGTCGGCATCCTGTTCGAACGGGTCGCGCCGATGGGCGCGCTGGTGATCGACGCCGGCCCGCGCGTGGGCGATGCGCTGCCGCCCTTTGCCCTGCGGGACGTGCGCGGCGGCCCGGTTGCGGTGGGCGGCGCGCAGCCGCGCAGCACGCTGCTGTTCTTTCTCTCGCCCACCTGCCCGGTGTGCAAGAAGCTGCTGCCGGTGCTGAAGTCGATGCAGGCCAGCGAGGCCGGCTGGCTGCGCGTGGTGCTCGCCTCGGACGGCGAGCAGCCGGAGCACCTCGCCTTCCTGCGCCAGGCCGGGCTGGAGGCCTTCCCCTATGTGCTGTCGCCCGAGCTAGGCATGCACCTGCAGATCGGCAAGCTGCCGTATGGCGTGCTGATGGACGAGCAAGGCACGTTGCGCGCCAAGGGCCTGGTGAATTCGCGCGAGCAGCTGGAGAGCCTGTTCACCGCGATGGACCTGAATGTGGGCTCGGTGCAGCAATTCCTGGAAACGCGCGCCTGAAGCCGAGTGAACCTGAGTGAACCTGAGTGAACCTGACTGAAGGCAGGGGAGAACAACCAATGTGGCTTGACCGATTCTTCGAACACCAGACGCGGCGCGCGGCGCAGCGCACAGGCCGGCGCAGCATGCTGGCCACGCTTGGCAAGGTCATGGTGGGCACGGTGGCATTGCCCGTCCTGCCCTTCGACCGCAGCGCGCATGCGGCGGGCGCGCATGGCGGCAAGGCCGCCGGCCCGCAGGCAAAGGACGAGACCGCCTGCGACTACTGGAAATACTGCGCCGTGGACGGCTTCCTGTGCTCGTGCTGCGGCGGCAGTTCCACCACCTGCCCGCCCGGCACCGAGCCCTCCCGCGTCTCCTGGGTAGGCACCTGCCACAACCCGGCCGACGGCAAGGACTACATGGTCAGCTACAACGATTGCTGCGGCAAGACCACCTGCGGGCGCTGCGAATGCAATACCAACGAACGCGAGCGGCCGGGCTACCGGCTGGGCGTGCACAACGATGTCAACTGGTGCATGAGCAACGACAGCACCATGTTCCATTGCACTACCTCGATCATCCTCGGAGTCCAGGAATGAAGCTGTCCTTGCCGTGGCTGCCGCCACGCTCCGTTCCCGCTCGCGTGCTGGCCGTGTGCATGGCTTGCGCGGCGCCGGCGGGTAGCGCCCTTGCCGACTCGCTGGCCGATCAGGGCAAGGCCTTGTTCGGCACCCATTGCGCCGCTTGCCACAATGCCGACGGATCCGGCATTGCCGGCGTGGCGCCCCCGCTGGCCGGCGCGCTGCGCGAGCGGCTGGCGTCGCCGGCGGGGCAAACCTATCTGGCCAATGTGCTGACCCATGGACTCGCCGGGCCGATCCAGTCGCAGGGCCAGTCGTTCAACGGCATCATGCCCAGTTTCGCCAGCCTGCCCGACGATGCGCTCGCCGCCGTGCTGTCCTGGCTGGCCGCGAGCAACGGCGTACCGGAGCAAGCGGTGAGCCCCGATGCGCTGGCCCGCGCACGCGCCGAGCGCAAGAGCCCCGGCGCCGTGCGCAAGCTGCGCGATGCGGGGCAATGACATGGCATCGCCGCGACCACGCTCCTCGCGTCCGGCCACGCTGCGCGGCCTCGCATTCGTGGCGCTGGCCACGCTGTCGGCCGCCGCGAGCGCGCAGGCCGAGCTGCGCCACGCGCGCGACAACTATCTGCTGCACTGCTCCGGCTGCCACCAGCCCGACGGCCGCGGCAAACCCGGGGCCGGCATTCCCGACATGCGCGAGACCGCGCCGCTGCTGCTTGCCACGCCGGCCGGCCGCGCCTTCCTGATCCAGGTGCCCGGCACCTCGGCCTCCGCGCTAAGCGACCGCGAGATCGCCGGCCTGATGAACTGGCTGCTGCCCGAGCTGACCGGAGACCGCGACGTGGCCGCGTTCAGCACCGAGGAAGTGGGACGCTACCGCCGCCAACCGCTCGACGACGTAAGCGCGCATCGCGCCGCCATTCTGGGCGGCGCCGGTGCGCTGCCTGATGCAACACCTGTGGCAACACCTGCGGCAACACCTGTGGCAACGCCGGGCACCACCGCCCGCGCGAGCCCGCGGCCGATGTGACAGACTCAGGTACCCAGGCGCATCATCGCGGCAGGAAAAGCCAGAGACGCGCGACAAAGACAAAGACCGAGGAATGAGACGATGAACCCCATTGGCAACACCACCAATAGCGGCAAACCACAAGACGCCGGCGCCAGCGCCGCGACAGCCAGTCCCGAACAGCGCTCGCGACGCGACTTGCTGGGCCGTCTTGCGGGTGCGACGCTTGCCGGCATGGCAGCGGGCGCAGCCGCGAGCGGCGCCAGCGCGGCGGCTCCCGCCGGAAGCGGCGGCACATCGAACGCATCCGGCACGTCCTCGCCCGGCCCGGCGGCAAGCGGTCCGAACCCCATCGTGATGATGCCGGCATGGCAGCTCTCGCGCGCCATCCATGCGCGCCAGCTCTCCAGCCGCGAAGTAATGACCGCCTATCTGGACCACATCGCACGCGTCAATCCCGGCGCCAATGCCATCGTGGCGCTGCGCGAGCGCGAGGTGCTGCTGCAGGAAGCCGCCGCCTGCGACCAGGCACTCGCCGCCGGACGCCCGGCAGGCTGGCTGCACGGCATACCGCAGGCGCCCAAGGACCTGGCGCTCACACGCGGCATCCGCACGACCTTCGGCTCCCCGATCTTCCGCGACAACGTACCGGCCGTGGACGCCATCATCGTAGAGCGCGCACGCGCCGCCGGCGCGGTGCTCATCGGCAAGACCAACACGCCGGAATTCGGGCTGGGCTCGCAAACCTTCAACCCGGTCTATGGCGCCACCCGCAACCCGTTCGACGCCGGCCGCACCGCCGGCGGCAGCAGCGGCGGCGCGGCCGCGGCGCTGTCGCTACGCATGCTGCCGGTAGCTGACGGCAGCGACTTCGGCGGCTCGCTGCGCAACCCGGCCGGCTTCTGCAACGTCTACGGCATGCGGCCCTCCGCCGGCCGCGTGCCCTACGGGCCGGCCGCCGAAGTCTTTATCCAGCAACTCGGCTACGAAGGGCCGATGGCACGCACCGTGGCCGACGTGGCACTACTGCTCGCCACGCAAGCCGGGCCCGATCCGCGCACACCGCAAGCGCTGGCGCAAGACCCCGTGCTGGCCACGCTCACTCCCGCCAACGTAGCCGACGCGCTGAAGACCAGCCTCAAGGGCAAGCGCGTGGCATGGCTGGGTGACTGGAATGGCTACCTGCCGATGGAAGCCGGCATCCTGCCGCTGTGCGAAGACGCGCTCAAGGCCTTCCCGGCCTTCGGCGTCAGCGTGGAAGCCATCAAGCCACCGTTCTCGCCCGAGCGGCTCTGGAAGACGTGGCTGGTGCACCGTCATTTCCTGGTCGGCAACGGCATGCTCGCCTTCTACCAGGACCCGGCCAAGCGCGCGCTGCTCAAGGACGCCGCGATCTGGGAAATCGAAGGCATGCTCAAGCTCAGCGCCAGCGATATCTACGCCGCCAGCATGGAACGCACCGCCTGGTATCAGGCACTGCTCGGTGTATTCAAGGATTTCGACTACATCGCCGTACCGACCGCGCAGGTGTTTCCCTTCGACGTGAACCAGCCCTGGCCGAAGCAGATCGCCGGCCGCGAGATGGATACCTACCATCGCTGGATGGAAGTGGTGTTCCCGTGGACGCTGTCGGGTTGCCCCGCGATCAGCGTCCCGGTGGGATTCGGGCCGCAGGGATTGCCGATGGGGATGCAGCTGATTGGAAGGCCGCGGGATGATCTGTCGGTGTTGCGCCTGGCACGGGCTTATGAAGAAGAGCGGGACTGGGTGGGTAAGCGGTTGCCGTCGGCGATGATGGGGTGAAGGACGGGCTCGCGAGGATTCGGGCGTTGCTTGTATCACTGTCTGAGAGCAACTTTGAACGGTACTCTGAAGAGAGCCTTGCGCGGACCGGGTGCGTGCCGAAGGCTCCCAAAGACAATTTTGGGGCGGCTTCCGTCTGCGGGCCCGACGGACTGCACCGTATTTTCATCTGGCCGGCATTCTGCAGGCTACCGGACGAACTCAAAGACTCGAAGGGGAACCCTGTCGATGGGGATAGTAAACTGCTCACTCTCATTCATGAGGTCTCTCACTTCCAGGATGCAATGGGAACGAGAGATGTCTGGTATAGCACCCGCAACTCGCGCTGGAAGGCGGCTGACGCCAATCGCTTCTGCATCGAAAACGCCGAGAATATCGCAGCGTACACAGTTGGGATTTGGGATGATCGAGTATAAGACGCTCCTGGCTGGAGCATGCCTACTCTTGTCGCTAGACGTTTTTGCCTGCAAGCCACCAGGGCTTGACACCGAGGTTCAGTTCGCCGGGGGGGCTTCGAAACTCTCAGCCACTAATATTGGGAATCTGGCACGCTGGAATGCGCTGATCATCGCTAACTTCCAGACCAAGGGACGCTACCTCGTGGAAATCAAGACTGCGCCTTCCCTCGGCGTGTCGAGAGGTCTGTCTGAGCAACGCCAGACCCACCTGAGGAACCTCCTGTCCCAGTTTGGTGCTGAGCCTGGGCAGATCGAAAACAGATCGTTCGCGTTCAAGGGGTCGAACTCCGATCGCGTCAATTTGGCGGGGATATCTTTCGAGCCCGCGTGCCCCCATCCATGCTGCCCCGGCCCCGAACCCATAGAGGAAAGGTAAGGAACTGGTTTGGAAGGGGAGCAAACCAGCGGCTGCCAAGCGGCAGCGCCCGTCCTCTCCCGCAGGCGGCGCAAAGAAGAGCGATGGAGCCAGATCACGACTCGGTGTAGCCGTGTGGAGCGCCCCCA
>NZ_JFJV02000295.1:0-85 GCF_000611145.1 Cupriavidus sp. SK-3
TTTGGGTGCAAAAACCAACACCGCTCAAAGAGACAGCGACCGCCCCCGCAGGGAGATGTCGTACGGCTGTTGGGTGCAATAACCA
>NZ_JFJV02000295.1:176-7967 GCF_000611145.1 Cupriavidus sp. SK-3
ACTCAAAGAAACAGCGACCAACCCCGCAGGGGAACGTCGTACAGCTGTTGGGTGCAAGAGCCATCACCGCCCAAATGCCATCACCGCCCAAAGAAACAGCATCCAACCCGAAAGTGACGACTCCGCCCACCCCACCGCGCTAAAATACGCCGCTTTTCAAAGCCGCCCAGCGCGCCAGGAGTACCCGCCGATGAGTCTGTTCCGCACCAAGAACATCGAGGCCATGTTGGCCGCCGCCCGCGACGACGGCCTCAAAAAAGTGCTCGGCCCGGTGGACCTGATCCTGATGGGCATTGGCGCCATCATCGGCACCGGCATCTTCGTGCTCACCGGCACCGGCGCGCTCACCGCCGGGCCCGCGCTGACCGTGTCCTTCGTCATCGCGGCGCTGGCGTGCGGGTTCGCCGCGCTGTGCTACGCCGAGTTCGCTTCGGCGATCCCCGTCTCCGGCTCCATCTACACCTACAGCTACGCCACCCTCGGCGAGATCGTGGCGTGGATGATCGGGTGGGACCTGCTGCTCGAATACGGCCTGGCGACCTCGGCGGTGTCCGTGGGCTGGTCGGGTTACTTCCAGTCGCTGATGGCGGGCTTCGGCCTGCACCTGCCGGCCATGCTCACCGCGGCGCCGGGCGCGGTGCCGGGTGTGCGGACGCTGTTCAACCTGCCTGCCGCGCTGATCATGCTGGCCATTACGTGGGTAGTGTCCTATGGCGTGCGCGAGTCCACGCGCCTTAACAACGTGATGGTGGCCATCAAGATCGCAGTGGTGCTGCTCTTCATCGCGGTGGGCGTGTGGCACGTCAAGCCGGCCAACTGGCATCCGTTCGCGCCCTTCGGGCTGGACGGCATCTTCAATGCCGCGGCGCTGGTGTTCTTCGCCTTCATTGGCTTCGACGCCGTCACCTCGGCCGCCGAGGAAGTCCGCAACCCGCGCCGCGACCTGCCAATCGGCATCATCGGCTCGCTGGCCGTGTGCACCGTGCTGTACGTGACGGTGGCGGCTATCATGACGGGCATCGTGCCCTTCGCCAAGTTCGCCGGCATCGATCACCCGGTCTCGCTTGCGCTGCAGTACGCCGGGCAGAACTGGGTGGCGGGCTTCGTCGATCTGGGCGCCATCCTGGGCATGACCACGGTGATCCTGGTGATGACCTTCGGGCAGACGCGCATCATCTTCGCCATGTCGCGCGACGGCCTGCTGCCGGAGCGCTTGTCGAAGGTGCATCCCGTGCATGCCACGCCGTTCTTCGCCACCTGGACGGTGGGCATCGTGTTCGCGTTTATCGCGGCGTTCGTGCCGCTCAACGTGCTGGCGGAGCTGATCAATATCGGCACGTTGTCGGCCTTCACGCTGATCTCGGTGGCGGTGCTGGTGCTGCGCAAGACCCGGCCGGACCTGCCGCGCGCTTTCCGCTGCCCCGGTGTGCCGGTGGTGCCGCTGCTGTCCGTGGGCTTCTGCCTGTTCCTGATGGCTCACCTGCAGGCACTGACCTGGATCGCGTTCACCAGCTGGCTGGCGATCGGGCTGGCCATCTACTTCCTCTACGCGCGCCGCAACGCGGTGCTGCACGGCGGCTGACGCCGCCCCCGTTACCGTTCGCGCGCGCCGGCCTCCCGCAGGAAGGCCAGTGCGCGTGGCTCCTCGACAAACGCGGAGTTGATGCGGATCCAGGCCGAGGTCTCGCCACCCGGCCGGAAGTAATTGCCGGGCGCCAGCGTCACGCCGTGCCGTTCCGCGAGCGTCACCAGTTCGCGCGAATCATCGATCCCGCGTGCGCGTGCCCATAGGAAATTGCCCCCCGCCGGTTCGCAAAACACCTCCCAGCCAAATTCGCCCAGGCGCCGCACCGCGCCGGCGGTGGCCTGCCGCACCCGCAGGCGCAGCCGTTCCATGTATTTGCGATAGGCGCCGCGCTCCAGCAAGGCCGTGGTGACGGCTTCCGCGAAATGTGAGCCAGCCACGCTGGTCAGCACCTTCACGTCCACCAGTTCCTTCACCAGCGCCTTGTCGGCTACCAGGTAGCCGATCCGCAGCGAGGCCGACACCGTCTTGGAAAAACCGCCGATATAGATCACATGTTCGAGCTGGTCCAGCGTGGCCAGGCGATCGGTGAAGTGGGTCTGGAAGTCCGAGAAGATATCGTCCTCGACAAAGCGGAAGCCATGCCGCCGTGCCAGTTCGAGCAGGCGGAATGCCACCGGCGGCGCCAGGGTCGAGCCGGTCGGGTTCTGCAGCACGCTGTTGGTAAAGAACAGCTTGGGCTTGTGCTCGCGCAGCAACGCCTCCGCGGCGTCCGGGTCCGGGCCATTGCGGGTTTGCGGCACGCCTACCAGCCGCACGCCGTGCAGGCGCAGCAGGCCGAACAGGTTGTAGTAGCCGGGGTCTTCCACGAATACCGTGTCGCCTGGCTTGAGCAGGCGGCGCACCACCAGGTCCAGCGCCTGGCTGGCGCCGGTGGTGATCAGTACCTGCGGCAGTTCGGCGGCGATGCCGAGTTGCCGCACGCGGGTCAGCACATGCTGGCGCAGTTCCGGAAGGCCCATCGGCGTGGCGTAATGGATCACGCTGCAGACGTCGGTGCGCGAGACCTGGCGGATCGCCTGGGTCAGCCCGTCCAGGTCGCGCCAGGTCTCGGGCACGAAGCCGCCCGCCAGCTTGAGGGTGGCGCTGGGGTGATTGAACTGCTCCAGGATATGGTCCGACAGGTCCTCGGCCAGCTTCGGGTCCGACCAGCCATTGGCGGCGCGCGCCAGCAGCGGGCTGTCCGCGACGAAGAAGCCCGAGCCGTGGCGGGAGTCGAGCAGGCCCTGCGACACCAGCCGGTCATAGGCCTCGATCACCGGGAAACGGCTGATGCCATGCTCCGCCGCCAGTTGGCGGATCGATGGCAGGCGGGCGCCGGGACGCACCTCGCGCGTGCTGATCCAGGTCTTGACCTCGTTGACGATCTGGTCGGTCAGGGGCACGCCGGTGGCGGGGACTAGGGTCAGCTTCATGACGGGTGCGCTTGCAAAGTGTCAGGAAAAACTACTGAACAGTGCATGGAAAACTGTTCGCAACTGTTCATGGGATTGTAGTGGCCGCTGTGAATAATGGAAGGCATGCGGAGGAGGGTGCCGGCACCGGCCAGGCCGGGCGGCACGAGACATCACCGCAATGCAGAAAGGAGTGGCGAAATGCGCGAACTACGGATCTTCGAACTGGATGAACCCGGCCGGCCGGTGCGCTGGCGCGCCCCCGAAGGGCAGAGCGTCAAGGTGCTGGAAGGGCGCCTGTGGCTGACACTGGAGGGCCATCACGCCGATATCTGGCTGCTGCCGGGCGCCGTGTACGCGCTGCCGGCCGGCGCGACGGTATGGCTGTCGGGCGAGAGCGAAAGCGCGCGCTTCACGCTCGCCGAGTCGGCCGCCCCCCTGTGGTGGCGCTGGCTGGGCGGGATGACTGGCGCGCTGAAGCGCCGGTTTGCCGAGCGCCGGGGCAACGGCGCGGGCGAGTGCCCGGAGCCGGGTTTCTGACGTGATGCAGGCTGGCTGGCGCGGGCGAGTGGCCCCGCGCCGGCCGGCAACGGGCGCGCCGGTTCCCGGCCCGCCCACGGAGCCCGAGGCCGCTTGCGCGCGCCGCGGATGCCGCCGCCCCGCCCGTTTTCCCTCTCAGAATCCATCACACCGCCTCGCCAACTGTGCGAGGATGTTCGTCATGGCAGCCCTTGCCGCGCGGCAAGCAGGGTGTCCCAGGCTTGATTTCCGTTAACGTAAACGTCATATAATCAAGCCGCCGGGGCGGCGCCAGCCAGACCGCTCGCATGCGGGATCCGAGCCGCCTCCAGAGCGGCAGACATGGGCGTCAAGCGAGCAGCCAGAACACCGAACATGGTGGAGACAAATGACCGATCTTTCCGATGTGCAGAAGGGCGCCCAACCCGGCGTTTCCCATCAGGCGCAGGGACCGAAAGGCCCCGTCAACAAAGTGCGCTTCGTCACCGCGGCCTCGCTGTTCGACGGCCACGATGCCTCCATCAACATCATGCGGCGCATCCTGCAATCCTCAGGCTGCGAGGTAATCCATCTGGGGCATAACCGCTCGGTGCAGGAAGTGGTCAGTGCGGCTCTGCAGGAAGACGTGCAGGGCATCGCCATTTCCAGCTACCAGGGCGGGCACGTCGAGTACTTCAAGTACATGATCGACCTGCTGCGCCAGCGTGGCGGCGGGCACATCCAGCTATTCGGCGGCGGCGGGGGCGTGATCGTGCCGGACGAGATCCGCGAACTGCAAGCCTATGGCGTGGCGCGCATCTTCAGCCCGGAAGACGGCCAGCGCCTGGGCCTGGCGGGCATGATCGCCGACATGGTGCAGCGCTGCGATATCGACCTCGCGCGCTATGCGCCGACCACGCTCGACGCGGTGAAGGGCGGCGACCGCCGTGCGCTCGCGCAAGTGATCACCGCGCTGGAAAACGGCAAGGCGGAACTGTCGCTGGCCGATGCGTTGCGCGCCGAAGCGGCAAAGGTCAGGACGCCCGTGCTGGGCATCACCGGCACCGGCGGCGCCGGCAAGTCCTCGCTGACCGATGAACTGATCCGCCGCATCCGGCTGGACCAGCAGGATGCGCTGTCGATCGCGGTGATCTCGATCGATCCCTCGCGCCGCAAATCCGGCGGTGCGTTGCTGGGCGACCGCATCCGCATGAATGCGATCAATCATCCGAACATCTTCATGCGCTCGCTGGCCACGCGCGAGGCCGGCTCCGAGATTTCGCAGGCGCTCCCGGATGTGCTGGCAGCGTGCAAGGTGAGCGGCTTCGACCTGATCATTGTCGAGACCTCGGGCATCGGCCAGGGCGATGCGGCCATCGTGCCGCATGCGGACCTGTCGCTGTACGTGATGACGCCCGAGTTCGGCGCCGCCAGCCAGCTCGAGAAGATCGACATGCTGGACTTCGCCGACTTCGTCGCCATCAACAAGTTCGACCGCAAGGGCGCGCGCGACGCGTGGCGCGACGTGGCCAAGCAGGTGCAGCGCAACCGCGAGCAGTGGCATGCAAAGCCCGAGGAGATGCCGGTGTACGGCACCCAGGCGTCTCGCTTCAACGACGACGGCGTCACCATGCTCTACCAGGGCCTGCGCGAAGCGCTGTGCGCGCGCGGCATGCGCGCGCCGGCTGGCGTGCTGCCGCTGCTGGGCGGACGCATCTCCACCGGGCAGAACGTGATCGTGCCGCCGGCGCGCAACCGCTACCTGGCGGAGATTGCCGACACCATGCGCGCTTACCACCGCCGCGTGGACGCGCAAAGCCGGCTGGCGCGCGAGCGCCAGCAACTGCGCGAGGCGCGCCGCATGCTGCTGGCCGCGCCGGAGCCAATGTCGGGCGATGCCGGCGAAGCGCTGCAGGCGCTCGCCGCGGAGCGCGACGCCGCGCTGGGCGCGCAGGAGCGCAAGCTGCTGGCGATGTGGCCGGAGATGCGCAAGGCCTATAGCGGCGATGAGTACGTGGTGAAGATCCGCGACAAGGAAATCCGCACCACGCTCACGACCACCACCTTGTCCGGCACTACGGTGCGCAAGGTGGTGCTGCCTCGCTTCGAAGACGATGGCGAAGTGCTCAGCTGGCTGATGCGCGAGAACGTGCCCGGCAGCTTCCCCTATACCGCCGGCGTGTTCGCCTTCAAGCGCGAGAACGAAGATCCCACCCGCATGTTCGCGGGCGAGGGCGATGCCTTCCGCACCAACCGCCGTTTCAAGCTGGTCTCCGAGGGCATGGATGCCAAGCGCCTGTCCACCGCCTTCGACTCGGTCACGCTGTACGGCGAGGATCCGCATACGCGCCCGGATATCTACGGCAAGGTCGGCAATTCGGGTGTGTCGATCGCCACGCTCGACGACATGAAGGTGCTGTACGACGGCTTCGACCTGACCAGCCCGTCGACCTCCGTGTCGATGACCATCAACGGTCCCGCGCCCACCATCCTGGCGATGTTCATGAACACCGCCATTGACCAGCAGCTCGACAAGTTCCGCGCCGACAACGGCCGCGATCCCACCAGCGACGAGGAGGCCAAGATCCGCGCCTGGGTGCTGCAGAACGTGCGCGGCACGGTGCAGGCCGACATCCTCAAGGAAGACCAGGGGCAGAACACCTGCATCTTCTCCACCGAGTTCTCGCTCAAGGTGATGGGCGATATCCAGGCCTACTTCGTGCATCACCAGGTGCGCAATTTCTACTCGGTGTCGATTTCCGGCTATCACATCGCGGAGGCCGGCGCGAACCCCATCTCGCAACTGGCATTCACGTTGTCCAACGGCTTCACCTATGTGGAGGCGTATCTCGCGCGCGGCATGCATATCGACGATTTCGCGCCCAACCTGTCGTTCTTCTTCTCCAACGGCATGGACCCGGAATACAGCGTGATGGGCCGCGTGGCGCGCCGTATCTGGGCCGTGACGATGCGTGACAAATACGGCGCCAACGAACGCAGCCAGAAGCTCAAGTACCACATCCAGACGTCCGGCCGCTCGCTGCATGCGCAGGAGATCGACTTCAACGATATCCGCACCACGCTGCAGGCGCTGATCGCGATCTACGACAACTGCAATTCGCTGCACACCAACGCCTACGACGAAGCCATCACCACGCCCACCGGCGAATCGGTGCGCCGCGCGCTGGCGATCCAGCTCATCATCAACCGCGAATGGGGCGTGGCCAGATGCGAGAACCCCAACCAGGGCAGCTTCCTGATCGACGAGCTGACCGATCTGGTCGAGGAAGCGGTGATGCAGGAGTTCGAGCGCATCGCCGAGCGCGGCGGCGTGCTGGGGGCGATGGAGACCGGCTACCAGCGCGGCAAGATCCAGGAGGAGTCGCTGTACTACGAGCAGCGCAAGCATGACGGCACGCTGCCCATCATCGGCGTCAACACGTTCCGCAATCCCAACGGCGAGCCCGCCACGCAGACGCTCGAACTGGCGCGCTCCAGCGAAGAGGAGAAGCAGGGGCAACTCGCGCGGCTGGCGGATTTCCATGCGCGCCATGCGGATGCGGCGCCTGCGACGCTGCAGCGCCTGCGCCAGGCCGTGATCGACAACGACAATGTGTTCGCGGTGCTGATGGATGCGGTGCGCGTGTGCTCGCTGGGGCAGATCACCCATGCGCTGTTCGAGGTGGGGGGACAGTACCGGCGCAATATGTGATGTGTCGGCCAGGGGCTGTTTCGTGCGAGGCCCCTGCGTTAAACTTGACGTTTGCGTAAGGCCATAACGCGGCCATGGCGCGACCGCCAAGCGCCAGGGCCAAGCCAATACCAAGACAAGATCAAGACAAGATCAAGACAAGACCAATCAGGAGCACCGTGTACGATCCCAACAATATCTTCGCCCGCATCCTGCGTGGCGAATTGCCTTGCAACAAGGTGTACGAAGACGCCGACACCGTTGCCTTCATGGACATCATGCCCCAGTCCGACGGGCACGTACTGGTGGTGACCAAGGAACCGGCCGCGGAGATCTTCGACCTCTCCGACGCCGGCGCCGAAGCCGCCATCCGCACCACCAAGCGCGTAGCCCGCGCGGTGCGCGCCGCCTTCAGGCCGGACGGCATCTCGATCGGCCAGTTCAACGGCAGCGCCGCGGGCCAGACCGTCCCGCACGTGCATTTCCACATCGTGCCCCGCTATGCCGACCGCACGCTGCGCGGCCACGGCACCGACATGCAGGATCCGGAAATCCTCAGCCAGCACGCCGATCGCATCATGGCCGCGCTGCGCGACGCCTGACCCTATGAAACACCGGCCCGC
>NZ_JFJV02000295.1:8014-39703 GCF_000611145.1 Cupriavidus sp. SK-3
GCAACCAGCAACAAGGAAGAGAAGATGGGAATCAGGACAGTTGGCATCGTAGGCGCGGGCACCATGGGTAACGGCATCGCGCAAGCATGCGCGGTAGTGGGCCTGGACGTGGTGATGGTGGACATTAGCGACGCAGCGGTGAACAAGGGCATCGCCACCGTTGCGGGCAGCCTGGACCGCCTGATCAAGAAGGACAAGATCAGCGAAGCCGACAAGGAAGCCGCACTGGCGCGCATCAAGGGCTCGACCGCCTATGAATCGCTCAAGGCCACCGACATCGTGATCGAAGCCGCCACCGAGAACTTCGACCTCAAGGTCAAGATCCTCAAGCAGATCGACAGCATTGTCGGCGACGACGTGATCGTGGCATCCAACACTTCGTCGATCTCGATCACCAAGCTGGCGGCGGTCACGACCCGGCCGGGCAACTTCATCGGCATGCACTTCTTCAATCCGGTGCCGATGATGGCGCTGGTGGAACTGATCCGCGGCCTGCAGACCAGCGATGCCACGCATGCGCTGGTGGAAGAACTCTCCAAGGCACTGGGCAAGTACCCGATCACCGTGAAGAACAACCCGGGCTTTGTGGTGAACCGGATTCTCTGCCCGATGATCAATGAAGCATTCTGCGTGCTGGGTGAAGGCCTGGCGTCGCCGGAAGAGATCGACGAAGGCATGAAGCTGGGCTGCAATCACCCGATCGGCCCGCTGGCGCTGGCCGACATGATCGGCCTGGATACGATGCTGGCGGTGATGGAGGTGCTGTACACCGAATTTGCCGACCCGAAATACCGTCCGGCCATGCTGATGCGCGAAATGGTGGCAGCGGGCTATCTCGGCCGCAAGACGGGCCGCGGTGTGTACGTCTACAGCAAGTAATGTTGAAGCAGTAAGAGATGGAAAGTCCCCCTTCCCCCGGGGCGGGGGAAGCTGAGAAAGCTGGCAACGGAGCGATCCGTCGCCAGCTTTTTTTTCGTTTGCGGAACGCCCCTGCCTGCCGGTTCTCCAGCATGTCGTGATCAATGGACCATGCCCCTTCCGGTTCCTGGCGATTTGCTGTCTGCTTGAATTTTCAAATAAGAATCGATATCAACAGGCATTAAATAGAACGATCGTATTAAAAAATATTGTCAAGCCTCTGGCGGCGATAAAGCCGATTAACACTGAGTGAAATCAATTTCGATCCAACTGAAACCGGGTGAATGTCTTCATTTTTCCCTAATCGCTAAAGCTTTGTATAGACATTTCCGTAAACGCTGAAATGCACTACGCGCCGCCGCAGTCGTGGCACTGCCTGTGCGTCGCGTGCTTTGGAAAACCGATGGGGAATTTTTATGCGCAACAACCAACCCGTCTCGCAGCGCGAATACGAACTGCCTGAGAATGCGACGCTGATGTCGACCACCGACACCAGCAGTCGCATTGCCTATGCCAACGCGGCCTTCGTCGATGTCAGTGGCTTCACGCGCGAGGAAATCCAGGGGCAGCCCCACAATATCGTGCGGCACCCGGATATGCCGGCCGAGGCGTTCGCCGACATGTGGACCACGCTCAAGGGCGGCGAGCCCTGGACGGCGCTGGTCAAGAACCGGCGCAAGGACGGCGACCACTACTGGGTACGCGCCAACGCCATGCCGCTGGTGCGCAACGGCAAGCCGGTGGGGTACATGTCGGTGCGCACCCGGCCATCGCGCGAGGAGATTGACGCCGCCGCCCGGCTCTACCAGGACTTTCGCGAGGGCAGTGCGGGTCAGCGGCGTTTCCATAAGGGCCTGATCATTCAGGGCGGCTGGAAGCGGTGGGCGTCGGCCTTCAAGACCATGCCGGTGCGCTGGCGCATCCGCGGCGCCCTGGCGACCTTGCTGCCGGCCTTGGTCATCGGCGCGGCGGCGCTTGGCATGCGCGGGATGCCGCTGGCCGGCCTGGGCGGCATCGCTGCCGCCATGCTGCTGCTGGTCTCCGGCTGGCTGGAGGCGCAGATCTCGCGGCCGCTGGAGCGGGTCATGGCACAGGCCCTGCGCGTCGCGTCAGGCGAAAGCCAGCAGGTCGAGCATATGGACCGCGTGGACGAGATCGGCATGACCCTGCGCACGATCAGCCAGCTTGGCCTGATGTTCCGCTGGCTGATCGACGACGTGAGCGAGCAGGTGCTGAACGTGCAAGGCGCAAGCAGCGAGATCGCGCAGGGCAACAGCGACCTGAGTCGGCGCACCGAGCAGGCGGCATCCAACGTACAGGATACGGCGTCGTCGATGACGCAGATGACGGCCACGGTCAAGAGCAATGCCGAGACCGCGGCCCAGGCAAACGAGCTGTCCGGCTCCGCCAGCAACGAGGCGGCCAAGGGCGGCAAGGCGATGTCGCAGGTGGTGGCCACCATGGAGGAAATCAGCAGCAGCTCGAAACGGATCGCCGACATCATCAGCGTGATCGACGGCATCGCCTTCCAGACCAATATCCTTGCGCTGAATGCCGCGGTGGAAGCCGCGCGGGCGGGAGAACAGGGCAGGGGCTTCGCGGTGGTGGCCGGTGAGGTACGCGGGCTCGCGCAGCGCAGCGCCAGCGCGGCCAAGGAGATCAAGGCGCTGATCGGCGCCAGCGTGGAAAAGGTCGACTCGGGGGCGCAACTGGTCAATGACGCCGGCCAGACCATGGACAACATCGTGGCCCAGGTCAGGCGCGTCTCCGACCTGATCGCCGGGATCAGCCTGGCTACGTCCGAGCAGAGCGCGGGCATCAGCCAGGTTGGCGATGCCATCGGCGACCTCGACCGTATCACCCAGCAGAACGCGGCGCTGGTGGAGCAGAGCGCGGCCGCCGCACAGAGCCTGAAACAGCAGGCCAACCGGCTGGTAGAGGCGGTCGGCGTATTCCGTTGATTGCGCGACAAACCGCATCGGGCCACGGCGCAAGGTGGCCGCGAGGGGCGCGGCGGTCCTACTCGCCGTACTGCCGCAGCCCTTCCAGGTCCAATACCTCGATCACGCCATAGTCGACCTTCACCAGTCCCTGCTGCTCCAGCACCTTGAGCGCCTGGTTGGCCCGCTGCCGCGATATGCCCGCCAGCAGGCCGATTTCTTCCTGCGAAATCTCCAGCGTGGTCCCCAGGCCAGGGTACAGGTGCTCGTTGAACAGCGACGACACCGCGCGCGCCACCCGCGAATCGATATCGAGCAGCCGTTCATATTCCACGGCGGCAATGAACTGACCCAGCCGCTCGTTGAACTGCGTCAGCAGGAACCGCGTGAATGGCAGGCTGGTATCCAGCAACCACTGAAAAGTCTCGCGCGGAAGAAAGGCAATCCGCGAGCGCCGCAGCGCCATTACATCGTATTTGCGGATCTCGGCCTTGAGCACGGCGCCTTCGCCGAACCAGCCGCCGGTAGGCACACCGGTGAATGTCACCGACTTGCCGGAAGGCGACACCGTAGTGATCTTGACGATTCCTTCCAGCACCCCCAGCCAGTGCTCGGCCTTGTCACCCTTGTGACAGACGTAGTCGCCCTGGCTATATTCGCGCACGCACATGGCGCGGCGGACCACGTCGCGTTGTTCCGGACTGAGGTCGGCTGCCCACACGCAGCGGTCGACAAAATCGTTGAGCATGAGCTGGAAAACCTTCCCGTAGGGATTAACCCGGAATTGTCATCGGCGTGACAACCGGGGGAAATGGCATGCACTATCTTACGATCACACCAACCGCGAGTGCGCGCCAGGACAAGGCACGACGGACTTGTTGCGTTGCGGCGGAAACCGCGCCGGGCAAAACAGGCCAAGTATAACCAGCGGAAGCAGGCTTGACACCGGTGGCGGATCCCCGCCCCGGAGGGACAGGAGACAGCGATGCAGGAACCGTCGGCGACGACCTTCCCGCGCCTGCTGCTTGCGCATGCGCAGCAGCGGCCGGAAAGCCCGGCTTACCGCGAGAAGGATCTCGGAATCTGGCAAACCTATAGTTGGGCGCAGACAGCGCAGGAGGTTCGTGCGCTGGCGTGCGGGCTGGCCGCGCTGGGCTTTGCGCGCGGCATGAACCTGGCGGTGGTCGGCGACAACCGGCCGCGCCTGTACTGGGCCATGTGCGCGGCGCAGGCACTGGGCGGTGTGCCCGTGCCGCTGTACCAGGACGCGATCGCGGGCGAGATGATCTACGTGCTCAACGATGCCGAGATCGATTTTGCCATCGTCGAGGACCAGGAGCAGGTGGACAAGTTGCTCGAAGTGGAGGAGCAACTCGCCGCGCAGGGCCGCAAGGTGCGGCACATCATCTATGAAGACCCGCGCGGGCTGCGCGACTACGATCATCCGGCGCTGATGTCGTACCAGCGCGTGCAGGAAATCGGCCGTGAATTCGATCGCGCCAATCCGGGCCTGTTTGATCAGGCCGTTGCCGCGGGCGCGCCCGACGACACCGCCATCATCCTCTATACCTCCGGCACCACCGGCAAGCCCAAGGGCGTGTGCCATTCGCACAGCGGCCTGATCGGCTCGGCGCGCAACGGCTGCGCTTTCGACGGCCTGACCGCGAAGGACGATGTGCTGTCCTACCTGCCGATGGCGTGGGTCGGCGACAACCTGTTCTCCTACGCGCAGGCCATGACGGCGGGCTTTACGGTGAATTGCCCGGAATCGCGCGAGACGGTGATGACCGATCTGCGCGAGATCGGTCCCACCTATTACTTCGCGCCGCCGCGCATCTATGAAAACCTGCTCACGCAGGTGATGATCCGCATGGAAGACGCGGGCTGGATCAAGCGCAAGCTGTTCCACTGGGCGATGGGTGTGGCGCGCCGCTGCGGCACCGACATCCTCGACGGGAAGCCGGTGGCGCTGGCCGACCGGCTGCGCTACGCCGCGGGCGAAGCGCTGATCTTCGGGCCGCTGCGCAATGTGCTGGGCATGAGCCGCATCCGCGTGGGCTACACGGCGGGCGAAGCGATCGGGCCGGACCTGTTCCGCTTCTATCGTTCGATCGGCGTCAATCTCAAGCAGTTCTACGGCCAGACCGAAACCTGCGCCTATGTCTGCCTGCAGCCGGACGGCAACGTCAAGTTCGATTCGGTGGGGCCGGCCGCGCCGGGCATGGAGATCCGCATTGCCGACAACGGCGAGGTGCTGGTGCGTGGCGTGGGGCTGCTGAAGGCTTACTACAAGCGCGACGATGCCACCCGTGAGGCGCTCAACGACGATGGTTACTTCATGACCGGCGACGCGGGCGTGATCGATGCCGACGGCCATCTCAAGATCATCGATCGCGCCAAGGATGTGGGCAAGTTGTCGGACGGCGCCATGTTCGCACCCAAGTACATCGAGAACAAGCTCAAGTTCTTCCAGTACATCAAGGAAGCGGTGGCGTTCGGCACTGGCCGCGACAGCGTGTGCGCTTTCATCAATATCGATTTCGAAGCGGTCGGCAACTGGGCCGAGCGGCGCCACCTGGCGTACGCGGGCTACATCGATCTTGCCGCGCAGCCGGAAGTGATCGCCATGATCGCCGAGTGCGTCGAGCAGGTGAATGCCGATCTCGCCACCGATGCCATGCTGGCCGGGTCGCAGATCTCGCGTTTCCTGATCCTGCACAAAGAGCTGGATCCGGACGATGACGAGCTCACGCGGACCCGCAAGGTGCGGCGTGGCTTCATCGCCGAGAAGTACGGCGTGCTGGTCGAGGCGCTGTACGCCGGCAAGACGGAGCAGTTTATCGAGACGCGCGTGAAGTTCGAGGATGGCCGCGAGGGCAGTGTATCGGCCACGCTGAAGCTGGTTGACGTGAAGCGCTTCCCGCCGGCCTCCGCCGGCGCGGCACGCGCGGCATGAGCAGGGGCGGGAGGATGACGCAAATGGCATGGAAAGGCGTGGAGCGCGGCGGCGATGGCCAGCCGGTGTGGAGCGGCGCGTCC
This sequence comes from Cupriavidus sp. SK-3, assembly GCF_000611145.1. NCBI lineage: Bacteria > Pseudomonadati > Pseudomonadota > Betaproteobacteria > Burkholderiales > Burkholderiaceae > Cupriavidus > Cupriavidus sp. SK-3. Next base: position 13,912 of record NZ_JFJV02000295.1, read on the forward strand.
GCGGTGGCGGGAGCCACGGCGGAGCTGCAAGGCGGTGTGCAGGCCGAGCATGCGCAGGCGCAGGCGCGGCAGGCCGGCGAGGTGATACTCGACCTGCAGCATATCTCGCTGTCCTTCGGTGGCGTGAAGGCGCTGACCGATATCTCCTTCGATGTGCGCGAGCATGAGATCCGCGCCATCATCGGACCCAACGGCGCGGGCAAGAGCTCGATGCTCAATGTGATCAACGGGGTCTATCACCCGCAGCAGGGCCGCATCGTGTTCCGCGGCGAGGAACGGCGCAAGATGCATCCCACCGCCGCGGCCCGGCAGGGCATCGCGCGCACCTTCCAGAACATCGCGCTGTTCAAGGGCATGACCGTGCTCGACAACATCATGACGGGGCGCAATACCCGGTTCCGCAGCGGCCTGCTGGCCAATGCGCTGTGGTGGGGCCCCGCGCGCAACGAGGAAATGCGCCACCGCCAGAAGGTCGAAGAGGTGATCGACTTCCTTGAAATCCAGGCCATCCGCAAGACGCCGGTGGGACGCCTGCCCTACGGTTTGCAAAAGCGTGTGGAGCTGGCGCGCGCGCTGGCGGCCGAGCCCTCCATGCTGCTGCTCGACGAGCCGATGGCAGGCATGAACGTGGAGGAGAAGCAGGACATGTGCCGCTTCATCCTGGACGTGAACCACCAGTTCGGCACCACCATCGTGCTGATCGAACACGATATGGGCGTGGTGATGGATATCTCCGACCGTGTGGTGGTGCTCGACTACGGCAAGAAGATCGGCGACGGCACGCCGGAGGCGGTAAAGGCCAACCCGGACGTGATCCGCGCCTACCTCGGCGCCGGTCACTGACACAGACGCAATGCACGGAACGATACAAGGATAACCATGACGTTCTTCTTTGAAATCCTGATCGGCGGCCTGTTGTCGGGATTGATGTACTCGCTGGTGGCGCTGGGCTTCGTGCTGATCTACAAGGCCTCGGGCGTATTCAACTTCGCGCAGGGCGCGATGGTCTACTTCGCCGCGCTGGCGGTGGTCGGGCTGATGGACAAGGGCCTGCCGATGTGGGCGGCGGTGATCGGCGCGTTCGGCGTGATGGTGGTGGTGGGCATCAGCACCGAACGCCTGGTGTTGCGCAAGCTGGTCAACCAGCCGCCGATCACGCTGTTCATGGCGACCATCGGGCTGTCCTTCTTCCTCGAAGGACTGGGGCCGCTGCTGTTCGGCAATGAAGTCCGCCCGATCAACCTCGGCATCGTCGACGAGCCGATCGAATCCATCCTGACGCGCTTCAATATCGTGGTCTCCAAGTTCGACCTGGCGGCGGCGGGCATCGCCGGCCTGCTGGTGGGCACGCTGGCGCTGTTCTTCCAGTACACCAAGGTGGGCCGCGCGCTGCGCGCCGTGGCTGACGATCACCAGGCCGCGTTGTCGCTGGGGATTCCGCTGCAGCATATCTGGGCCATCGTGTGGGGCGTGGCGGGCTTTGTCGCGCTGGTGGCCGGCATGCTGTGGGGCTCGCGCAATGGCGTGCAGTTCGCGCTGACGCTGACGGCGCTCAAGGCGCTGCCGGTACTGATCCTCGGCGGCTTTACCTCGGTGCCGGGCGCCATCGTCGGCGGCCTGATCATCGGTGCCTCGGAGAAGCTCGCCGAGATCTACATCCCGCCCGTATTCCAGTCCGCCTTCGGGGGCAACTTCGGTGGCATCGAGGGCTGGTTCCCGTACGTGTTTGCGCTGTTGTTCCTGCTGGTGCGGCCCGAAGGGCTGTTCGGTGAGAAACATATCGATCGTGTCTGACCGGCCTTTGCCCCAGGAGACAACCCATGTTCTACCGTGAATCCGGCCAGTTCAAGACCAGCTACCTGGCGGACAGCCAGATCTTCCCCATCCGCCAGGACCGCATCGGCTTTGCGGTGCTGATGGCGGTGGCCTTTATCGCGATTCCCCTGACCGGTTCGGAATACTGGTTCTCGGCCATCCTGATCCCGTTCCTGATCTTCGCGCTGGCCGCGCTCGGGCTGAATATCCTGACCGGCTACGCGGGACAGCTCTCGCTCGGCACGGCGGCCTTCATGGCCGTGGGCGCCTATGCCGCCTACAACTTCCAGCTGCGCATCGAAGGGCTGCCGGTGCTGCTGACCTTCATCCTCGCGGGATTGTCGGCGGCGCTGGTGGGTGTCGCCTTCGGGCTGCCGTCGCTGCGCATCAAGGGCTTCTACCTGGCGGTGGCGACGCTTGCCGCGCAGTTCTTTGTGGTATGGGCGCTGACCAAGTTTCCCTGGTTCTCCAACAACAGTTCCTCCGGCGTGATCACCGCGCAGCAGCTGAACCTGTTCGGCATCGCCATCGACACCCCGGTGAAGAAGTATCTGTTCGTGCTGATGCTGGTGACGGTGCTGGCCATCGCCGCCAAGAACATGGTGCGCTCGTCCACCGGGCGCGCATGGATGTCGGTGCGCGACATGGACGTGGCGGCCGAGGTGATCGGCATTCCGCTGATGCGCACCAAGCTGCTGGCTTTCGCCGTCAGCTCGTTCTACTGCGGCGTGGCCGGCGCGCTCTATGCGTTCTGCTACCTGGGCTCGGTCGAGCCCGACGGCTTCTCACTCGACCTGTCCTTCCGTGTGCTGTTCATGATCATCATCGGAGGCGTGGGCAGCATCCTCGGCTCTTTCCTGGGCGCGGCCTTTATCCTGCTGCTGCCGATCTTCCTGGACAACGCGCTGCCGCCGCTGGCCGCGCTGCTGCACCTGCCTTTTACCAATGCCGCGGTGTCGCATATCCAGCTGATGGTGTTCGGCGCGCTGATCATCTTCTTCCTGGTGGTGGAGCCGCACGGTCTCGCGCGGCTGTGGCAGATCGCCAAGGAGAAGCTGCGGCTGTGGCCATTCCCCCACTAAGTACCAACGCACTGACGCTTTGACGTTTTCCAGGCCGGATCAAGCAAACGGGTATTCCATAACAAACACACACCTGCCAAGGTGAAGGAGACAGTCATGACCATCCTGATTCGCAATCTGCAGCGCATCGCCCTGGCGGTGGGGGCGTCCGCGGCGCTGCTGGCGCCGCTGGCGGTGCAGGCGCAGAGCGTCGAGCAGTTCGTCGCGCTGCCCAGCTATCGCGTCGGCCCTTATGGCGCCAACGGACAGTCCTTTTACGGGGGCTTCGTCGACTACCTGAACTACGTCAACCTCAAGGAAGGTGGCGTGGGTGGCATCAAGCTCTCGTGGGAGGAGTGCGAGACGGAGTACAACAACGCCAAGGGCGTGGAGTGCTACGAGCGGCTCAAGAGCAAGAGCGCTGCCAGCAAGGGCACCGCGTATCACACCATGTCGACCGGTATCTCCTACGCACTGGTGGACAAGACCGCGGCCGACAAGGTGCCGCTGGTGATGATGGGCTATGGCCGCACCGATGCGGTCGACGGCTCGGTGTTCCCCTACGCCTTCCCGCTGGTCACCACCTACCAGATGCAGGTCTCTGCCATCGTCAAGTACCTGGCCTCCAAGAGCGGCGGCTCACTGGCGGGCAAGAAGATCGTCTACCTGTATCACGACTCGGCCTATGGCAAGGAGCCGATCGTGGCGCTGGAGGCCGAAGCCAAGCTCGGCAAGTTCAACCTCGTCGAGATCCCGGTGGCGCACCCCGGCAACGAGCAGGGCGCGCAGTGGCTGAAGATCCGCCAGGAGAATCCCGACTACGTGATCTTCTGGGGTTGGGGCGTGATGAACCAGACCGCGCTCAAGGCCGCGCAGAAGGTGGGCTTCGCACGCGACAAGATGGTCGGCTCCTGGTGGGCCGGCTCCGAGGAAGACACCTTGCCCGCCGGTGACGCCGCCAAGGGCTATATGAGCGCGACCTGGAACGTGGCCGGCAAGGGCGTGCCGGTGATCGCCGATATCGACAAGGTGGTCTACGGCGCCGGCAAGGGCAATATGCAGGACCGCAACAAGGTCGGCTCGGTGCTCTACAACCGCGGCGTGTCCGCCGCGGTGGTGACGGTGGAAGCGATCCGCGTGGCGCAGGCCAAGTATGGCAAGGCCAAGGTCATGAGCGGCGACGACATGCGCTGGGCCTTCGAGAACCTGAACCTGACCAACGCGCGGCTTGCCCAACTGGGCGCGACCGGCCTGCTGCCGGAGATCAAGACCAGCTGCGACAACCACGAGGGTTCGGGCAAGGTGAAGATCCAGCAGTGGGATGGCACCAAGTGGGTGGTGGTGTCGGACTGGATCGAAGGCAACAAGAACCTGATCCATCCGCTGTTCAAGGCGAGTGCCGCGCAGTTCGCGAAAGAGAAGGGCATTTCGCCCACGTGCATGAAGTCTTGAGCGGGCGCCGCGAGGCGTTTGTTGTTGACTCCGCTCCCCCGCGCACGGGGGAGCGGGGATGAAGCCAGGAACCACCAACCGAGCCGCATCATGAGCCTGTTGTCCGTCAACAATATCGAAGTCATCTACGACCACGTCATCCTGGTGCTCAAGGGCGTTTCGCTCGACGTGCCGGAAGGGCGGATCGTGGCGCTGCTGGGCGCCAACGGCGCGGGCAAGACCACCACGCTCAAGGCCATCTCCAACCTGCTGCATGCCGAGCGCGGCGACGTCACCAAGGGCTCGATCGAATATCGCGGCAACCGGGTCGACCGGCTCACGCCCAACGAGCTGGTCAAGCGCGGCGTGATCCAGGTGATGGAGGGGCGGCATTGTTTTGCCCACCTGACGCTGGAAGAGAACCTGCTGACCGGCGCCTATACGCGCGGCCTGTCGCGCAGCGAGACACGCGATGCGCTGGAACGCATCTACGATTACTTCCCCCGCCTGAAGACGCGCCGCAAATCGCAGGCGGGCTACACCTCCGGCGGCGAGCAGCAGATGTGCGCGATCGGCCGGGCCATGATGGCCAAGCCCAGCATGATCCTGCTCGACGAGCCGTCGATGGGCCTGGCGCCGCAGATCGTCGAGGAGATCTTCGAGATCGTGCGCGACCTCAACCAGCGGGAGAAGGTCAGCTTCCTGCTGGCCGAGCAGAACACCATGGTGGCGCTGCGCTATGCCGACTACGGCTACATCCTGGAGAACGGCCGCGTGGTGATGGACGGCGCGGCCGAGGCGCTGCGGACCAATGAGGATGTGAAGGAGTTCTACCTGGGCGTGGCGGCGAACGATGGAGAGGGCGGCGGGCGGAGTTCTTTCCGCGACGTGAAAAGCTATCGCCGCCGCAAGCGCTGGCTGGCCTGAGAAGGGCACTCGGTCTTAAACACAACGCCGACCGGTGAGCGCTGCCTCACGCGGTTCATCACGCGACTACTACGCGAACTACGCGAATTACGCACCATGTCCGAACACTTCGATTCGCTCGAAACCCGTGCCCCTGAAGTCCGCTCGCAGGCCTTGCTGGCGGCCTTGTCGCGGCAGGTCACGCATGCCAAGGCGCATGCCCCCTATTTTGCCGAGGTCTTGCGCGATGTGGATCCGCGCGCGCTGGATTCCCGCGCGGCGCTGGCGGCACTGCCGGTGACGCGCAAGTCCGAGCTGACGGCGCGGCAGAAGGCGATGCCGCCGCTGGGTGGGCTCAATGCGACCCCGCTGGGGGGCTTGCGGCATATCTTCCAGTCGCCGGGGCCGATCCATGAGCCGGAGGGGCACGACGCCGACTGGTGGCGCATCGCGCGCGCCATGTTCGCGGCGGGCTTCCGTGCGGGCGATCTGGTCTACAACACCTTCTCCTATCACTTCACGCCGGCCGGCATGATGATGGAAACCGGTGCCCATCGCCTGGGTTGCTGCGTGTTTCCCGCCGGCGTGGGGCAGACCGAATCGCAGGTGCAGGCGCTGGCCAGCCTGCAGCCGGCGGCCTACGCGGGCACGCCTTCGTTTCTCAAGCTGCTGCTGGAGAAGGGCGACGAACTCGGCCTGCCTTGCCGCAGCCTGGGCAAGGCGCTGGTGTCCGGCGAGGCGCTGCCGCCCTCGCTGCGCGCGTGGTTCGGCGAGCGCGGCATCCGGGTGCAGCAGATGTATGGCAGCGCCGATGTGGGCCTGATTGCCTATGAGACCCAGGGCGGCGATGGCTGGGTGGTGGACGAGAACGTGCTGGTCGAGATCGTCGAGCCGGGCGGCACGCAGCCGATGCCGGAGGGTGAGACCGGCGAGGTGGTGGTGACCGTGCTCGGCAATGGCGACTATCCGCTGATCCGCTTCGGCACGGGCGACCTGTCGGCGTTCGTGGCCGGTTCGGGCGAGCGCGCCAGCCCGTGCGGGCGAACCAACCTGCGGCTGAAGGGCTGGCTCGGCCGCGCCGACCAGACCACCAAGGTCAAGGGCATGTTCGTGCATCCCGGCCAGGTGGGCGAGGTGGTGCGGCGCCATCCAGAGGTGCGCGCGGCGCGCCTGGTGGTGACGGGCAGCGTTGGCGCCGATGTGATGACCCTGCATTGCGATGCCACGCGCGACGATGCGAGCCTGGGGCAGGCCATCGGCGAATCGCTGCGGGAAGTCATGCGCCTGCGTGGCGAAGTGCGCTTCGTGGCGACGGGTTCGCTGCCGCAGGATGGCAAGGTGATCGAGGACGCGCGCAGCTACGACTGAGCGCGATCGCCGCTTCGCTCGGGCGGCGCGGCGTGGCCGCCCGGCGGGCGCGTCGGCAGCCACAGCAGCCACGCGGTGACGCCCGCCGCGGTGGCAACCAGCGCCAGCGACGCCAGCGGGCGCTCGCGCATCAGCCACGCAGTGATGCCCATCGACGGCCACATCATGCCGATGGCCAGGCACTTGGCACGCAGCGGCACGCTGCGGTATGTCTGCCAGTCATGCACCAGAGGACCAAAGCGCGGGTGCGCCAGCAGCCGCGCATGAAAGCGCTCGGAGCCGCGCGCAAAGCAGGCGGCCGCCAGCAGCACGAAGGGCGTGGTGGGCAGCACCGGCAGGAAGATGCCGGCAATGCCAAGCAGCAGGCTGAGCACGCCAAGCACCACCCATAGCGCGCGCAGCGCCCGCTGCCTGCGGCTGCGGATCATGCTGGCGCTGCGGCGGCGCCGGGCGGGAGCAATGCGCTCAGACCGCCAGCCCCAGGCGGGCGCGGGCCTCGTTGTACTCGGCCTTCATGCGCGCCACGATTTCGCCGGCGGTGGGGATATCGTGGATCTGGCCCACGCCCTGGCCGGCGCCCCACACGTCCTTCCATGCCTTGGCCTTGGAGGCGCCGCTGGAGAAGTCCATCTTGGTCTTGTCGGCCACGGGAAGGTTCTCGGGATCCAGCCCCGACGCCTCGATGCTCTCGCGGATGTAGTTGCCGTGCACGCCGGTGAACAGGTTGGTGTAGATGATGTCGGCCGCGGCGGAGGTGGTGATCGACTGCTTGTAGGTCTCGCTGGCGTGGGCTTCCTGCGAGGCGATGAAGCGGGTGCCCACATAGGCGAAGTCCGCCCCCATGGCCTGCGCGGCCAGCACGGATTCGCCGTTGGCGATCGAGCCCGACAGCGCGATCACGCCGTCGAAAATCTTGCGCACTTCGCCCACCAGCGCGAACGGCGACAGCGTGCCGGCATGCCCGCCGGCGCCGGCCGCTACCAGGATCAGGCCGTCCACGCCGGCCTCGATCGCCTTCTCGGCGTGGCGGATGCTGATGACGTCGTGCAGCACGATGCCGCCATAGCTGTGCACCGCGTCGATCATCTCCTTGGGCGGCGCGCGCAGCGAGGTGATGAAGATCGGCACCTTGTGGTCCACGCACACCTTGATGTCGTGCTCCAGCCGCGCGTTCGAGGCGTGCACGATCTGGTTGACCGCGATCGGTCCCACCGGCTTGTCCGGATTGGCGGCGCGGAAGCTGGCGAGTTCTTCTTCCATCTGCGTGAGCCACTCTCCCAGCATCTCGGCCGGGCGCGCGTTCAGCGCGGGGAAGGACCCGACGATGCCGGCCTTGCACTGCGCCAGCACCAGCTCGGGGTAGCTGACGATGAACATCGGCGAGGAAATCACGGGCAGCGCCAGGTTTTGCAGGACCTGGGGCAGTTGTTTGGCGGCGGGCATGGCGTCTCCTGGACCACGTACGGGCGCCGGTGGCGCCCTGGATATGAACGATCGTTCGATTATAGGGAGTTTCGGCTTGCGGGCGTTAGAAGGGGCAATCTACGCCGGGGTGATCGCTCTCTCTTCACCATAGACGACCGGTGGCATTGGCGAAGCCGGGCGGCCTGGCAATGGCGGCACTGGACGCAGCCACCTGGCGGAAGGACATGGCGTGCCCTGCCATGTCCTTCCGTTGACGGCGCATCGCTTCGTCGCGGACAAACGGCCGGAGAAAAAAAAGCCCCGCTACGCCGCGGGGCCAACTACCACGAAGACTGATAGGAAGAGGCGGAAGGGCACCTGCCAATGCCGCGTCCGCACACCGGACTATAGATGGCGTTTGTGACGAACCAAAGACGCTCGCGTGAAGTCGGGATGACCGTTGCACGCGCCTTGGCCTGCACATGAAAAACGGCGCACTCGGGCGCCGTTCATCCTTGGCCGAGGCGCCCGGATTTCAGATCTTTTCCAGCAGGAGGCCCTTGAGATACTCGCCTTCGGGGAAGGCGGCCAGCATCGGGTGATCGGTGCCGGCCGAGAGGCGGCGCAGGATGCGCGCGTCGGCACGGGCGTCGGTAGCCGCGCCAGCCACGATCTTCTGGAACAGCTCCATGCTGATCGCGCCCGAGCACGAATAGGTGAACAGCAGGCCGCCCGGACGCAGCAACTGCAGGCCGACCAGGTTGATTTCCTTGTAGGCGCGCGCGGCGCGGTCGATGTGCTGGGCGGAGGGCGCGAACTTGGGCGGGTCCAGCACCACCAGGTCGAACTGTCGGCCTTCGGCGCGGAACTGGCGCAGCGACTTGAATACATCGGCATCGAGCCAGGTAGCGCGCTCGGGGTCGAAGCCATTCAGGGTGACGTTGCCAGCGGCGGTCTTGAGTGCTTCGCCGGAGGAGTCGATCGAGGTCACCGCGGTGGCGCCGCCACGCAGCGCCGCCAGCGAGAAGCCGCCGGTGTAGCAGAAGCAGTTGAGCACTTCGCGGCCGTTGGCGAGGTCGCCCACCAGCTTGCGGTTGTCGCGCTGGTCGACATAGAAGCCGGTCTTGTGGCCGCTGCGCACGTCCACGTAGTAGCGCACGCCGTGTTCGGTCACGCTGAGTTCGGGATCGGGTTCGGCGCCGGCCAGCACACCCGTCACCAGCGGCAGGCCTTCGCGTTCGCGCACGGCGGCGTCGGAGCGCTCGTACACATTGGGGCAGCCGGTTTCCTTGACCAGCGCCTGCACCAGCGCATCCTTCCACGCTTCGACCCCGGCGGCGTTGAACTGGCACACCAGCTGGCCGTTCGCGCCGCTGCCGTAGTAATCGACGATCAGTCCAGGCAGGCGGTCGGCCTCACCGAACACCAGGCGCACCGCGTCGCTGTCCCTGACCCACTGCTTGCGATGGGCGACGGCGGCGGAGACGCGCCGCTTGAACATGGCGTGATCGACCGGCTCGCTTTCGTCGAAGCTCCACACCCGCACGCGAATCTGGGAGCTGGGGCTGTAGGCCCCGCGCGCCAGGAAGCGGCCGTCGGCGGCGCGCACGATCACGGTGCTGCCGGATTCACAACGGCCTTCGATGGTGTCCACGCCGGTGGCATAGACCCAGGGGTGGCGGCGCAGCAGGGATTTTTCCTTGCCGGGCTTGAGGGTGATGGTGTTCATGAGTCTTTGTTTTGGACGCCAGACGAAGCCGGGCAGATAGGCCAGCCCGGTCCGAAGTGCCTGATTGTTGTTACTCCCTCTCCCCTCAGGGGGAGAGGGGCGGGGAGAGGGGCAGCTTAGCCAGGAGCCACAACGAGCGGAGCCAGTGTTTTTGTCCGGCACGGCAGCACTGGATACACCCGCCCTCTCCCCCGGCTTGCTCTCCCGCCACGCGGGAGAGGCGAGCCACGCAGTGCATGGCGGGAGGATTGCGGCAAGCTGGCCGGCCCGCTACACCGCCCAACCGCTTAGAGCACTACCTTCACCATCGGGTGGGAAGTCAGCGCGCGGTACAGGTCGTCGAGCTGTTCGCGGCTGGTGACCCATACCGTGACGGTCAGGCCGAGGTAGTTGCCCTTGCTCGAAGGACGCATTTCCATCTTGCCGGCGTGGAAGTCGGGATCGAAGTCCTGCACCAGCGTCACGATGGCTTCGGCGAAGCCATCCTGCATGCTACCCATCACCTTGATGGGGAAATGGCTGGGATACTCGATCAGCGACTCGCGCGGCGGGATGTTGCCCGGCTTGCCCTGGTCGGAATTGTCGTTGCTCATTTCAAGGCCCTCCAGCTTACTTGCGCTTGAACCACAGGCGGATGGTATCCCACAGGCGGCCGAAGAAGCCTGCCTCGGGCACGTCTTCCAGCGCCACTACCGGGAATTCGGCCACCTTGGTGGCGCCGTCCATCAGCTTGACCGTGCCGACCTGCTGGCCGGCCGCGATCGGGGCCAGCAGCAGTTCCTGGCGTTCCAGCACCGGCTTGATGCGGCCGCCCGTGCCCTTGGGCACGGTGATGTACGTCTCGTCCTTGACGCCGATCTTGACGGTGGATTCCTTGCCCTTGTAGATCTCCGGCGTGGCCAGCACCTGCCCGCGGTCGTACAGGCGCAGGGTGTCGAAGAACTGGAAGCCGTAATTGAGGATCTTCAGGCTTTCCTGCGTGCGGACCGCTTCGGTGGTGGTGCCGATCACGATCGAGACCAGGCGGCGCGAACCGTTCGGCACATTGGCCAGCGGACGCTTGGCCGAGGAGATCAGGCAGTAGCCGGCCGACTTGGTGTGGCCCGTCTTGACGCCGTCCACGGTCGGGTCGATGTAGAGCAGGCGGTTGCGGTTGGGCTGGCGGATCTTGTTGTAGGTGAACTCCTTCTGCGAGTACATGCTGTAGTACTCGGGGAAGTCCTTGATGATGCGCGTGGTCAGCGTGGCCAGATCCATGGCCGTGGTGTAGTGGTTCGGGTCGGGGATGCCGTCGGTGTTGGTGAAGTGGGTGTTCTTCATCCCCAGTTGCTGGGCTTCGCGATTCATCATCGCCACGAAGCCTTCCTCCGAGCCGCCGACCGCTTCGGCCAGCGCCAGCGCGGCGTCGTTGCCCGACTGCACGATCAGGCCCAGCAGCAGGTCGCGCACGCTCACCGGCTTGTTGGGCTCCAGGAACATGCGCGATTCGTCGCTCTTGACCTTCAGGACCAGCGTGGTCGGCACCACGGTCTGGTCGATCGTGAGGCGCTTTTCCTTGATAGCGGCAAACGCCAGGTAGGCGGTCATCAGCTTGGTCAGCGAGGCCGGCTCGATGCGCGCGTCGGCGTTCTGCGAAGCCAGGGCCTGGCCGCTGGTGACGTCGTACAGCATCCAGGACTTGGCTGCGACCTGCGGCATCGGCACGCCCTGGGCGCGCACGGGCGCCGCGGCAAGTACCGTGGCCGCGCCGACGATGGCGGCGGTGACGATGGCGGACGTGTTGGCGGACGCGAAAAGCGGCGTGGCTCTATTCAACATGTTTCAGTTTCCGACAAAAAAAGGGGCGGGGAATGCATCCGGTGACATGGCGGGGCGGCGCGCCGCTCCCGTCACTGGTCCCACGCATTGACGACGAGCTGCTTGATCAGGTGCAGCTTGCGATGAAAGAAGTGGTCGGCGCCGGGGATCACGATCACCGGCAGTTCCTGCGGGCGGGCCCAGTCGAACACGCTTGCCAGCGGTACGGTGTCATCCTGCTCGCCGTGTATGACGATGGTGTCGGCCGGCACCGTGGCCACCTCCCAGCGGCTGGCGGCGGTCCCCACCATGACCAGGCGCTGCGCCGGCGTGCCGGCCTCGGCCAGGCGCCGGGCCACATGGCTTGCCACGAAGCTGCCGAAGGAGAAGCCGCCCAGCGCCAGCGGCAGCGTGGCGGCCTCCGGCGACCACGCGGTCTGGGTGCGCATCCAGGCAATCACCGCCAGCAGGTCGTCCTGCTCGCCAACGCCGTTGTCATGGCTGCCCGCAGTGCCGCCGACGCCACGGAAATTCGGCCGCACGGTGGCGTATCCCAGCTGCACGAAACTGCGCGCCAGCGTTTGCGCCACCTTGTTGTCCTTGGTGCCACCAAACAGCGGATGCGGATGGGCCACCAGCGCGAGGCCGCGCGGGGCGCCGGCCTGGGGCAGGTCGACCGAAATGTCGATGGCGCCGGCTGGGCCGGCAACGGTAAGTACCTGGGTATGCGCGTTCATGGAAACAGGAAGCGGGTGACTGGCTAAAGCGCGGCTGCGCCCGGGGTTCAGCGGCTTATCGGTTCAGCGTGTATCTACGTATCTGCGTGGCCGCCGGTCAGCGATCAAGCATCAGGCGTTCGACCGGCTTGCCGCCCACCAGATGGCTGTCGATGATTTCGTCGATGTCCTGCTCGTCGACGAAGGTGTACCAGACGGCCTCGGGATAGACCACCAGCACCGGCCCGAGTTCACAGCGGTTCAGGCAGCCAGCCTTGTTGATGCGCACCCGCCCTTCGCCGCCGCTGATGCCGAGCGCCTTGCAGCGCTTCTTGGCGTATTCCTGCATGGCCTTCGCATTGTGGTCGGCGCAGCAGGCGCCGCCATCCTCGCGCTGGTTGAGGCAGAAGAAAACATGGTGCTCGTAGTAGCTGCTCATGCGTGGTGGGCGTTCGGCGGCTTGCGGCACCGCAAGGCAAAGGTGCCCCGGGCGCGCGCCGGCCGCTAGGGAATGGGTGGAAGGGCTGAATTATACGGTGTGAAGCGGGGCGGTTCGACGCTTTGGGCCCCGGCTTCGATGCCGCGGGCGCGATGCTGCCGGCAGGGGTGGCGTAGCGCGCACCCGCGCGGCCGGGATCGTCCGGATCCCCGGACGCGCATTTTCCGGATTTCCGGAAAGCCGGAGTGAACGCGCGGCCGCTTTGCCAGCTTCCTTTTGAAATCAGGGACTTGGCGCGGCCTGGCGGGCTGGCACGGCGGTTGCGATTAGTAAGGCAGACGCGTTCCATTTGCAGGGCGCGCGAACCTGCCCCCCCCCCCGGGGGGGGGNNNGGCGGCGGGCACGGTCAAAATACCGAGGACGACATCATGAGGAAACCCTTCTACAAGATCCTGTACGTGCAGGTGCTATTCGCCATCGCGGTGGGCATCGTGCTCGGGCACTTCTGGCCCGCTACGGGCATTGCAATGAAGCCGCTGGGCGACGGCTTCATCAAGCTGATCAAGATGATCATCGGGCCGATCATCTTCTGTACCGTGGTGTCCGGCATCGCCGGCATGCGCGACATGAAGAAGGTGGGCCGCGTGGGCGGCAAGGCGCTGCTGTACTTCGAGGTGATCTCCACCTTCGCGCTGCTGATCGGCCTGCTGTCCGCGCACATACTGAAGCCGGGCGTCGGATTCAACATCGATCCGGCCACGCTCGACACCAAGGCGATCTCGCAATACGTGACGCAAGCGCACGGCCAGAGCACGGTCGAGTTCTTCATGCACATCATCCCGGACACGATGGTCAGCGCGTTCGCCAACGGCGACATCCTGCAGATCCTGCTGATTTCGCTGTTCTTCGGCTCGGCGCTGGCGGCGATGGGCGACCGCTCGAAGATCGTGTTCGACTTCGTCGAACAGGTATCCAAGGTGTTCTTCCACATCGTGCATGTGATCACCAAGGTGGCGCCGCTCGGCGCGTTCGGCGCGATGGCCTTCACCATCGGCAAGTACGGCCTTGGTTCGCTGGTGCCGCTGCTCAAGCTGATCGGCACCTTCTACTTCACCGCGATCGTCTTCGTGGTGGTGGTGCTGGGTACGGTGGCGCGCCTGACGGGTTTCAACATCTTCCGCTTCATCTCCTACATCAAGGAAGAACTGCTGATCGTACTGGGCACCAGCTCGTCGGAAGCCGCGCTGCCACACCTGATGGAAAAGCTGGAAAACCTGGGCTGCTCCAAATCGGTGGTGGGGCTGGTGGTGCCCACGGGTTACTCCTTCAACCTGGATGGCACCAACATCTACATGACCATGGCGGTGCTCTTTATCGCCCAGGCCACCGGCATCGAGCTCACGCTGCTGCAGCAGCTCACCGTCCTGGGCGTGGCGATGATCACCTCAAAGGGCGCCAGCGGCGTGACCGGCTCCGGCTTCATCACGCTGGCCGCCACGCTGGCGGTGGTGCCGGATATTCCGGTGGCGGGCATGGTGCTGATCCTGGGCATCGACCGCTTCATGAGCGAATGCCGCGCGCTGACCAATATCATTGGCAACGGTGTGGCGACGGTGGTCATGTCGGCGTGGGAGCATGAACTTGACCGCGTGCAGCTTGACCGCGCGCTACGCCGTGGCGGCGATGAAACGGCCGAACTTGCCGAAGCCGGCCCCGGCGTCCGCTGAGGTCCGGGCCTCCGGGGCGGCGGCGCCAGCCGGCGCCGCCCGCCAGCGGGTATCATCGGCGCGTGTCCCTTCGCATGCGCCGATGCCACATTCCGACGATTTCCTCGCCGTGCATGATCCCGCTTCCGCCCGCCTGGTGCATGCGCCGGGCGATGGCGGCGGAAGCTGGCGAGGCTTTGCCGCGGCGCTGGCCATCGGCCTGCTGGCGCTGTGCTCGCTGACCTGGCTGGTTTCGGTGCAGCGCGGCATCGATGCCCTGCAACAGACCACGGCGACCCGCGCCGACCGCTACGCGTCCACGCTGGAAAGCACGCTCGACCGCTACGAGTTTCTTCCCGCGCTGGTCTCGCTCCATCCTTTCGTTCACGACCTGCTGGCCGCACCCGGCGATCCCGCGCGGGTGGCGGCGGCCAACCGCTACCTGTCCGACGTCAATCGCCGCGCGCGCGCCTCGGCCACCTATGTGATCGCCGCCAACGGCCTGGCGCTGGCCGCCAGCAACCATGACCAGCCGGGCAGTTTCGTCGGCACGGACTACCGCTTCCGCCCCTATTTCCAGATCGCCTCGCGCGGGGAGGTCGGGCGCTTCTACGCCATCGGCATCACCAGCGACGAACCCGGCTATTACATCGCCCAGCCCGTGAAGGTGGGCAGCCGGGTGGTGGGCGTGACCGTGGTCAAGCTCAACCTGGAGTGGTTCCAGCGCGCGGGCGCCGGCGGCGCCGAGCCGGTGATGGTGAGCGACGACCACGGCGTGGTTTTTCTTTCATCGGTTCCGGCCTGGCAATACCGCACGCTGCGGCCGCTGCCGCCCGAGTTGCAGTCGGAGCTGGACCGCACGCGCCAGTACCACGACCAGGCGGTCAAGCCGCTGCCGCTGGAGGCGCTGCAATCGCCGGTCACGCGCTGGCTCGGCCATACGGTGCTGGGCGAGGGCGCGCGGCTGGTGCGCATCGGCACAGGCGGCAGCGCCGAGCGCTACCTCGAGATCAGCCGCAAGGTGGGTCCGGCCGACTGGACCATGCAGGTGATGGCCTCGCTGGACCCGGTGCTGGCGAGCGCGCGCAATGCCACCGTGGGCGCGGCGCTGGCCTATGCCTGCATGTGCCTGCTGCTGTTCAACTGGCGCCAGCGCCGCCAGCGCGCGCGCGACATCGAATACGGCAGGCGCTTGCTCGAAGCCGCTTACGACGAACTCGAGCGGCGCGTGGAGGCGCGCACGGCTGACCTGATGGCCATCAACGAGCAACTGGAAGCCGAAGTGGCCGAGCGCACGCGCGCCGAGGGCGAACTGCGCGCGGCACAGGACGAACTGGTGCAGGCCAGCAAGTTGGCGGCGCTGGGCCAGATGGCGGCGGGCATTACCCATGAGCTGAACCAGCCGCTGGCGGCCCTGCGCACCTTTTCCGACAACACCCGCGTGCTGCTGGAGCGCGGCAAGCTCGATGCGGTGACCGACAACCTGGCCGCCATTGCCGATCTCACGGCACGCATGGGCAAGATCACCGGGCAGCTCAAGCTGTTCGCCGGCAAGGCGCGCCAGCGCCGCCACGCGGTGCATGTGCGCGCCGCGCTGGATCACGTGCTGGCGCTGATGGCGCCGCGGCTCGCCCACGTCACGCTAAGGGTGGAGGGCTTGTCGCAGCCGCCCGGGCCTGCGGTGTGGGCCGACGAGCTCAAGCTTGAGCAAGTGCTGCTCAACCTCATCGGCAACGCGCTGGATGCGCTGGCCACCGCTGCGCCGGACGCGCCATGCGTG
Organism: Cupriavidus sp. SK-3; assembly: GCF_000611145.1. NCBI lineage: Bacteria > Pseudomonadati > Pseudomonadota > Betaproteobacteria > Burkholderiales > Burkholderiaceae > Cupriavidus > Cupriavidus sp. SK-3. The sequence continues at coordinate 30,064 of NZ_JFJV02000295.1, forward strand.
GAAGTGGCGGTCAGCGAGCACGGCGACACCGTCAGCATCGCGGTGCGCGACAACGGCACCGGCATTCCCGCCGACGTGTTGCCCAGGCTGTTCGAGCCCTTCTTCACCACCAAGGAAATCGGCCAGGGCCTCGGCCTTGGACTGGCCATTTCGACCTCCATCGTGCGCGAGTTCGGCGGCCAGCTGAGCGCGGCCAGCCGGCCGGATGGCGGCGCCGAATTCGTGGTGGTGCTGCGGCGCGCACCTGCGCCCGATGGCGGTGCGCCCCGCGCCGCGCCAAGATCCACCTCTCCCACCCATACTGAGTGAGCATCGCCATGCAAGACGGATTGCGTGTCCTGTTCGTCGAAGACGAACCCCTGGTACGCCAGGCTACCGCGCAGAGCCTGGAGCTGGCTGGCTTCTCCGTGCTGGCGCTGCCTTCGGCCGAAGCCGCCATGCCGCACCTGTCGCCGGAATTCCCCGGCGTGCTGGTGACGGACGTGCGGCTCACCGGCGCCAGCGGCCTGGACCTGTTGCAGCACTGCCGCAACGCGGCGCCGGGCGTACCCGTGATCCTGGTCACCGGCCACGGCGACATCACCATGGCGGTACAGGCCATGCGCGAAGGCGCCTACGACTTTATCGAGAAACCCTTTGGCGCCGACCGCCTGACCGAGACCGTGCGCCGCGCGCTGGAACGGCGCGCGCTCGAACTGGAAAACCGCGCCCTGCGGCGCGAGCTGGCCGGCCCGGCCGCGGGCACCCGTATCATCGGGCGCTCTCCGGCCATCGAGCAGGTGCGCATGCTGGTGGCCAACGTGGCCGCCACCGACGTGCCGGTGATGATCAACGGCGAGACCGGCACCGGCAAGGAGCTGGTGGCGCGCAGCCTGCATGCCTTGTCGCCCCGGCATCATGCACCGTTCGTCGCGCTGAATTGCGGCGCGGTGCCGGAAGCCATTTTCGAGAGCGAGATGTTTGGCCACGAGGCGGGCGCTTTCACCGGCGCCGGCAAGCGCCGCGTGGGCAAGCTCGAGCATGCCTCGGGCGGCACGCTGTTCCTCGACGAGATCGAGAGCATGCCGCTGGCGCTGCAGGTCAAGCTGCTGCGCGTGCTGCAGGAGGGCACGCTGGAGCGGCTCGGGTCCAATGCGTCGATCGCAATCGATGTGCGCATCGTGGCGGCAGCAAAGGGGGATATCGAGGCGCTGGTGGCGCAAGGCACGTTCCGCCAGGATCTCTACTACCGGCTCAATGTCGTCACCATCCCGCTGCCCCCGCTGCGCGAGCGGCGCGAGGATATCGTGCCGCTGTTCGAGCACTTCATGCTGGTGGCGGCGGTGCGCTACCAGCGCCCCGCGCCCATCCTCTCCGAGCTGCAGCGCCAGGCGCTGATGCAGCGTGCCTGGCCCGGCAATGTGCGCGAGTTGCGCAACGCCGCCGACCGTCTGGTGCTGGGCGTGCCGGAGGGCGGCACGCGCGCCGATGCGCTCGACGACTCCACGCCGCTCAAGGAGCGCATGGAACACTACGAGCGTGCTGTCATCGCCGATACGCTGGCGCGCACCGGCGGCGCGGTCAGCCAGGCCGCGGACCTGCTGCAGGTTGGCAAGGCCACGCTGTACGACAAGATCAAGCGCTACGGGTTGTAGGGCAGCCTGCCGTCAACGGCAGTTCAACGCCACATATCCCGCATGCGCCCGGCCAGGTCGAGCCTGGGCAACGGCGCCCTGGCTGGCGCGTCCGCCACCGGCGGGGGCGGCGGCCAGGCGCGGCTGTGGAACAGCGGCATCACCCGGTTGGGCAGGAAGCGCGTGCGCGAAGCGTAGACGTGGCGATCCCCGTAGCCCGTTTGCTGGTGCACATAGAAGCGCTGCGGCACCACGATGTCGAGGTGGTCGCGGGCGCGGGTCATCGCCACATACAGCAGGCGGCGCTCTTCCTCGATTTCCTCGGTGGTGCCGGTGGCCAGGTCCGAAGGCATGCAGCCGTCGACGGCATTGAGCACGTAGACCGCCTTCCACTCCTGGCCCTTGGCCGAGTGGATGGTGGACAGGATCAGGTAATCCTCGTCGCGCAGCGGCACGCCGGATTCGTCGCTCGATGCGTCCGGCGGGTCGAGCGTGAGTTCTGTCAGGAAGCGCTCGCGCGAGGCGTAGGTGGCGGCGATCCGTTCCAGTTGCTGGAGATCGGCCGCGCGCGCGGGAGCGTCGTCGTGCAGGCGTTCCAGATGCGGCTGGTACCACGCCACCACCTGCTCGAAGGCCGAGGGCCACGGCGCGGCCGGCGCCATCAGGCTGCGCGCCAGCGCCAGCAGATCGGGCCACGCCTCGGCGGCGGCCGGCGGTGCGTCGAAGGATTCCAGCGCGAACAGCGGCTCGGTGGCGATCTCCACCGCGTCCAGCGCGCGCGCGGCGGTTTTCGGTCCCACGCCGGGCAATAGCTGCAGGCTGCGGAAGCCCGCCATGCGGTCGCGCGGATTTTCCAGCCAGCGCACGACCGCCAGCACATCCTTTACGTGCGTGGATTCCAGGAATTTCAGGCCGCCGAACTTGACGAAGGGGATGTTGCGCCGGACCAGTTCGATCTCGAGCTGCGCGCTGTGGTCGGCGGCGCGGAACAGCACGGCCTGCGACAGCAGCGCCAGCCCGGCCTCGCGCCGCGCCAGGATCTGCTCGACCACGTAGCGGGCCTGGTCCGCTTCGTCGTTGACCACGACGATCTCCGGCTTTTCGGCCGAGCCGCGCTCCGACCACAGGTCCTTGGTATAGCGTTCGGCCGCCAGGCCGATCACCGCATTGGCGGCAGCCAGGATGGGCTGGGTCGAGCGGTAGTTCTGCGACAGCGTGACCATGTCCGCGGCCGGGGTGAACTGCCCGGGGAAATCGAGGATGTTGCGCACCGTGGCGCCACGGAAGGCATAGATCGACTGGGCATCGTCACCCACCACGGTCAGGCCGCGCCCGTCGGGCTTGAGTGCGAGCAGGATGGCGGCCTGCAGCGCATTGGTGTCCTGGTATTCGTCCACCAGCACATGGTCGAAGCGTGCGCCCATGTCCTGCGCCAGCATGGGTTCGGCCAGGGCCTGCGCCCAGTAGAGCAGCAGGTCGTCGTAGTCGAGCACCTGCTGCTTCTGCTTGGCTTCCACATAGCCGGCGAACAGCCCGCGCAGCGCATCCGTCCACATGGCATAGCGCGGGAACCATTGCTTGAGCACGTCTTCCAGCGGGGCCTGCGTGTTGACTACCCGCGAGTAGATCGACAGGCAGGTTTCCTTGCGCGGGAAACGCGAGGCCTGCGCGGACAGGCCGAGGTCATGGCGCACCACATTCATCAGGTCGGCGGCATCGCCGCGATCGCAGATGGTGAAGCTGGGCGACAGGCCGAGCGTCTCGGCGTACTCGCGCAACAGGCGCGCGCCGATGGCGTGGAAGGTGCCCGACCACGTCAGCGCGGCGCGGCCCGCGCCGGAGGTCTGCATGCCGAGCGCCTGGTCCACGATGCGCTCGACCCGCCGCCCCATCTCCGACGCCGCGCGGCGCGAGAACGTCAGCAGCAGGATGCGGCGCGGATCGGCGCCGCCCAGCACCAGGTGCGCGACCCGGTGCGCCAGCGTGTTGGTCTTGCCCGAGCCGGCGCCGGCAATGATCAGCAGCGGCGCGGCGGGCTCGTGGGTCACGGCCGCGCGCTGTTCCGGGTTCAGGGTGGACAGGTAGGCGGGCGTGGCGCAGGCATCCTGCCTGTTGGCGGGTGCATCGCAAAGCACGGCGCTGGGATCGGGATCGAGTAACACGGCAGGGGCCTTTGGGAATGCCGGGCGTGCAAGTGCGCTCGCCGGCATGGGCGGGGAAAACTGCCGGTAACTGTATATCCATACAGGCGAACTGCGCAAGGCCGGGGCCATTGCGTGGGGCTGCCGCAATAAAAAAGGTGCCATGGCAGGCACCTTTCTGGCGGATTCGGGCGGGCTGCGCGGATCAGGCCGCCTTGGCGAGCGCACCGTCGAGCAGCTTGTGCAGCGCATCCCACTCCGGTTCGCCGACATAGCGCTTGAGGATGCGGCCGTCCTTATCGATCACGAAGGTGGTCGGGGTCAGTTGCACCTCGCCGAATGCCTTGGCCGCCGCGCCGTCGGAGTCCATCGCCACCTTGAACGGCAGCTTGCGGGTTTGCGCATAGTTCATCACGTACATCGGCGGGTCGTAGCTCATTGCCACCGCCACGAACTCCAGGCCCTTGTCCTTGAACTTGTCATAGGTCTTGACCATGTCCGGCATCTCCTTGACGCAGGTGACGCAGCTGGTGGCCCAGAAGTTGACCAGGTAGACCTTGCCCTTGAGATCGGCGGTGCTGACCTTCTCGCCCGACAGCAGCGTGAAGGTGGCGGGCGGGGCGGCAGTGGCCGGGGCGATGGCGCGGTAGCCGAACCAGGCCAGCACGGCAACCAGCAGCACGGCGGCAATCGCGGGCCAGAGCTTGCGCCGGGCCGGGCTTGCCGCGGGAGGGGCGGTTGGGGAAGTGGAGGTCGTCATGATGCTCGCCGACAGGTCAGACAAGCCGCTATTCTACTGCCGCTGCCGCGGCGCTGCCGGATGCATGCATGGAGGCACTCGCGCTGCGGCGATTAGCCGCAGTTCAGTCCGGCGCGGCGGCCAGCGCCGAGCGGGCCTTATCCAGCGCCTGTTCCAGGTAGGCACCGTAGAAGTCAGGCTGCATGCCGCGCAACGGGGTGGCCAGCGAGCGGCCGCGCGCGTCCAGGAAGAGCACCGTGGGCGCCACCGTCACGTTGCGGCTGCGGGCCCATTCACGCGCCGTGGTCATGCTGCCATCCGCATTGCGCAGCGGCGTGTTGGCGGTCATGTCGAGCTCCCGCGCCACGATCTCGCCCGCCGCGGCCTGCGGGCCGAGATAATTGCGGCGCACCGTTTCGCAGTAAACGCAGTCGGGCAGCGTGACCAGCACCACCAGCGGTTCGCCGCGGGTGGCAGCCGCCTTGGCCTGGGCGGCCAGGTCGGTTGCCGCGGGCAGGCGGGTGCTGGCGGCCAAGGCGCCATGGCTTGTCGTGACGATGAGGGCACCCATCACCGCCGCCATGGCGCGCAAGGTACGGCGGGCGGGCGCACGGCGCGGTCGCGGCATGGACGGGACTGGCGGGTGGCCTGGCGACGGGATTTGCATGGGCTGGCAATGTGGATGCGCGCTGGCACGCAGGTTCCCCGATAATAGCGGCTTCCGTCCGCATCCGTGGTGCCGCCCGCGCGCCCTGGATGCGGGATCGCGCAATCCCGGGCACCGTCCCCGGCAATGTCCGCCGAACGTTGCCGCACGCTGCCGTACCCACTGCCGAGATGTCCCACCGCCGGTTTTCCCGCTTGTTACCGTCCTCGCTTGCCACCGCCCTCGCCGTGACTGCGCTCGGCGCCATGCTGATCGCCTGCTCGCCGCGCTATGACTGGCGTACCATTCAGTCCAACGAAGGCGCGTACGCCGCGCTCTATCCGGGCAAGCCAAGCGGCGCCGCCCGCGAAGTGGCCATTGCCGGGCGCAAGCTGCCAATGACGATGGACGCGGCCCGGATCGACGAAACCCTGTTCGCCGTTGGCGTGGTGACCTTGCCCGCCGACGATGCCGCGTTGCGGCAGGCCGCGCTTGAATCGATGCAGGCGGGGTTGCTTGGCAACCTCGGTCCCCACCCCGCGGAAGCGGTCAAGACGCGCAAGGTGAAGGTGATGTCGGCCGCGACACCCGCCGTGGCGCTTGACGGCGTGGAGGTGCAGGTGGCGGCGGTCTCGCCGCAGGACCAGTCGCCTCGCAGGCTGACGGCGCGGCTGGTGGCTTCCGGGGTGCACGTCTACCAGGCGGTTGTGCTGGAGGCCGGCGATGCCGCGCGCGACCAGCGCCAGGCGGAGCAGGTCGACCAGTTCCTCACTGGTTTTCATCCGTTTTAGGCGCTAACCGAGCCTTATTGCGCTTAGCCGGCCCGCAATGCGCGGGCCGATCAATCCGTTCAAGGGAGTTTTTTCATGCGTTGGGAAGTTTGGCTGGCCTATTTCGCGGCTTGTTGGGTGATTGCCGTCTCGCCGGGTTCGGGGGCGGTGCTGTCGATGAGCCATGGCCTGTCGTACGGGCTGCGCAAGACCACCACTACGATCTTCGGCTTGCAGACCGGCCTGGTGATCATCCTGCTGGTGGCGGGCGGCGGCCTGGGCGCGCTGCTGCTGGCGTCCGAGCATGCCTTCGCCGTGGTCAAGACGATCGGTGCGCTCTACCTGATCTACATCGGCGTGCAGCAGTGGCGCGCCCGCGTGGATAGCGCCCCGGATGAGGCGGCGCAGGGCCAGGAGGCGCCGCGCGTTGCCGCGCTGAGCCCGCGCCGCCGTTTTGCCACCGGCTTGCTGACCAATGTGACCAATCCCAAGGGCATCATCTTCATGGTCGCGGTGCTGCCGCAGTTCATCGACCCGGCCCATGCGCTCGCGCCCCAGCTCGCCATCCTGGCCGTGACCATGTGCGCCGTGGACCTGGTGGTGATGCATGGCTACGCGCTGCTGGCCTCGCGCATGCGCGGCCTGTTCCGCAATGCGCGCGCGGTGCGCTGGCAGAACCGGATCTTCGGCAGCGTGCTGGTGGCCGTGGGCGCCGCGCTGTTCTTCGTCAGGCGCCATCCGGCTTGAGGAAGCGGAGCCGGCATCCGCGCCGGCCCGGTCTCCCGATCTCCTGATCTACCGCTAGCTTCCCGCAGGTGCGTTTGCTTCAATAGGTAGGACGACTCGAGCGGAGGTAAGCAATGCGAAGCTCTTCCACCCTGCAGGCCAGGTTGCATGCACGACCGGCCCATACCGTGCCGCCGGACGAGGAGCCGCCGCCGCCGGGCATTCCGCCCGATCTCCCGCCCATCGAACACCCACCGCCGCCGACGGAGCCGCCGGTGGCGGTGCCTCCGCCCCGGCGCGGCTGAGTGCGAACCGGACGCGCGCCGTCGCTACGGCGTACGCAGCGCCCGCCGATACTGGATGGCTTCGCCCACATGGCTGGGCTGCAATAGCTCGGTCCCCGCCAGGTCGGCAATCGTGCGGGCGATCTTCAGCGCCCGGAAATAGGCGCGCGCCGACCAGGACAGCTTGGTCATGGCGCCACGCAGCAGGGCTTGCGCCTCGGGCGTGAGCGGACAGTGCTCGTCGATCTCACGCCCTGAGAGCGCCGCGTTGGGCTTGCCCTGGCGCGCCTGCTGCAGGGCGCGGGCGGCCAGCACGCGCTGGCGCACCTCGGCGCTGGACTCGCCGGGAGGGCCATCGAGCATTTCGCGCTGGTCCTGGGCAGGTACCTCCACTTGCAGGTCGATCCGGTCGAGCAGCGGCCCCGACAGCCTGGACTGATAGCGCAGCACCTGGTCCGGCGTGCAGCGGCAGGGACGCGACGGGTGTCCCAGGTAGCCGCACGGGCAGGGATTCATGGCGGCGACAAACTGGAACCGGGCGGGGAAGTCGGCCTGGCGCGTGGCGCGCGAGATGGTGACGCGGCCCGATTCGAGGGGTTCGCGCAGGACCTCCAGCACGCGGCGGTCGAATTCCGGCAGTTCATCCAGGAACAGCACGCCTTGATGGGCCAGCGAGATCTCGCCGGGGCGAGGATTGCTGCCACCGCCCACCAGCGCCGCCGCCGAAGCGGTGTGGTGCGGCGACCGGTAGGGCCGCTCGCGCCAGCGGGCGGGGTGGAAGCCGGCGGCGGTGAGGCTCTGCACCGCGGCGGATTCCAGCGCTTCGTCCAGCGTCATCGGCGGCAGCAGGCCGGGAAAGCGCTGCGCCAGCATGGATTTGCCAGTGCCAGGAGGGCCGACCAGCAAGGCCGAGTGCTGTCCGGCGGCCGCGATTTCCATGGCGCGGCGCGCTTGCGGCTGGCCCCGGACGTCGCGCATGTCCGGACCGGCAGGCTCGTCTTCGCCGATCTGCGCAAGCGGTTCCGCACGCGCCAGCCGGGCGTCCGGCAGGGGGCCCAGGTGAGCGCAGACTTCCAGCAGGGAGCGTGCTCCGTAGACCGTGATCCCGTCGATCAAGGCGGCTTCCGGCGCATTTTCTGCCGCTACCACGAAAGTGCGGGGCGGGCCTGCGCCCGATATCTGCCGCGCGGCGTTGTCGCGCCCCAGGCTCATTGCCATGGCCAGCGCCCCGCGCACGGGGCGCAACTCCCCGGATAGCGACAACTCGCCGGCGAACTCGCTGGCATCCAGCCCGTCCAGCGGGACCTGGCCACTGGCGGCCAGGATGCCGAGTGCGATCGGCAGGTCGAAGCGCCCGGATTCCTTGGGCAAATCCGCGGGCGCCAGGTTTACCGTGATCCGCCGGCTGGGAAACTCGAAGCGGCTGTTGAGGATGGCCGCGCGGACCCGCTCACGGCTTTCACGCACCTCGGTATCGGCCAGCCCGACGATCGTGAAGGCAGGAAGGCCGTTGGCCAGGTGCACCTCGACCGATACCAGCGGTGCCTCAAGGCCGGTCAACGCCCGGCTACGCAGCAGTGCGAGGCTCATCTCACTCCGAAAGCGTCAAGGATGTGTTAACGAAAATGGCCGCCGGAATACGGCGGCCATCGGTCGGGATCTTGGCCCAGGTTCATCTGACTACCTGGGCGAGCGTGCGGCGCAGCAAGGGCTTCAGCCGGAAACAGACGTGTCGGACGCGCCTGCCGCGCGGCTTTCCAGCGCCTGCACGCGGGCTTCCAGTTCTTCCAGCCGCGCGCGGGTGCGCGCCAGCACCTGCGATTGCACATCGAATTCCTCGCGGGTGACCAGGTCGAGCTTGGAAAACCCTTGCGTCATCATGCTGCGCACGTTTTTCTCGATGTCCTTGGCGGGCGAGTTGCGCAAGGCCTCGCTGATCTTGGCCTGGAAATCGTTGAACAGGTCGGTGGGCTTCATTGTGATTCTCCTTTTGCACCGCCTTGGTGCGTGTAATGGGGTGAGCGGATTCGGCGTGCAGCATCGCGGTGCACCGTAATGGGGTGCGGACGAAGGCGATGCGCGCACGGCACTTGCCGCCGGCATGGGCCGATTATCGCGCTTCAGGCGTCGCCGGGAAAGCGCCGGCGCGGGCTGGTAACACCTTTTAACGTTACTGCGCTCGCCGGGAGCCAGCCAGCGCAGTCGTTCAAAGCGTCTATATGGGCACAAATAATAATTTGTAATCGTCGTTTTCTGCCTGGCACGGCAGTTGCAGTAATGGTGGCAGGAGTGTCGTTTCGCAAATCATTCTTAAACACACAAGTACCGAGCCAGAGGAAAAGGAGAGCAAACCCATGAAGAAGTTGGCCCTTGCAGTCAGCGCCAGTGCAGTAGTGCTTTGCGGGCTCACCCCCGCGGCATTCGCCCAGAGCAGCGCGCAGGAGGGCGGTGCACCTACCGACGCCGCTGCCGCCGCCGACGCCTCGCCGCACACCTTCACCGCCAACGTGACCTTGGCCAGTGAGTATCGCTATCGCGGCCTGATGCAGACCAACCGCCGCCCGGCCATCCAGGGCGGGTTTGACTACGCGCATTCGAGCGGCTTTTACGTGGGCAACTGGAACTCGAGCATCAGCTGGCTCGGTGACAGCAATCCGCAAGTCTCGGCGCCGATCGAGATGGACTTCTATGGCGGCTTCAAGAACACGGTGACGCTGGGCG